>NZ_LZPJ01000106.1:0-40423 GCF_001729365.1 Acinetobacter sp. YK3 | reverse complement strand
GAAAAATATTATTATATTTATTTTGTTTTCAAAATTTGAACAAATGTATAGTTAATATTAATAACTAGTATTTATTATTACATAGACGTCATAAAAAGTCAAGTTCCATACTATTATCTTAAAAAGTTAACTGTTATTGAAAATAAAAAAGACTTATCTCATGATAAGCCTCTATACATCTTAAAAAGTATTTTAATTTCTTATACTACCAAACTTATAATTGCCATAATTGGTTTTAACTTCAACTTCCCGAACATAATTAGGCTCACAACCAATTGATAGTTTAATCATACGACCAAAAGATAAATTAGCTGGTAACTTCTTATCACGATCATATTTAGTTATATGACAGTTATTTCCACGATTAATGATGATGTCATTTACAGTGACTTGATCCGTTTTTGCTTGGATTACAATATCATATACTGGTCTTTCATACATTTGCGTCATAAATTGATTAGGACTATATGATACCTCTACAGGCTCCCCTTCTAATAGTTGTTTAACAGGATTTACACTACCTTCATCTGTATATCCCTCATCACTTGTAATATTAGCATCACCACTCTCTATAGCAGCACCTTCATCTGCTTTAGCACTCGCATCAGCTAGAATACCAACAACATCTTCAGCAGAAGCAACCGCTTCTTCTGCTGCGGCTTGTGCTGTCTCTGCTCCTACAGCTTGTGTATTTTTAGATTCACTGCATCCTATTACAAAATATAGAGATGTCACCATTACACTGCAATACAACGATTTTTTAATCATATTTTCCCCACCATTAAGAGTCATAACCCATTACTTACTCACTCAATAAACCCTTTTCAAGCGTGAGATTAGATTTAAAAAGTTAAGCAGCGAACGTAACTAAAGTTTAATAATTTACGTAATTAAAATCAAATATTACGTAACTATTAGTTAAGCTGCTTATTTTGAGGGAATGAAAAATGATGATGAAAAAACCTTATTTGCAAATCGTTTGATAAAAGCTATGCAAGCTAAAGGTTATGAAGCTAAGGCTTCTGTTCTAGAAAGAGAGTTCAATTTGAACTATTCTGGCAAGCCCATGA
Organism: Acinetobacter sp. YK3; assembly: GCF_001729365.1. Classification (NCBI taxonomy): domain Bacteria; kingdom Pseudomonadati; phylum Pseudomonadota; class Gammaproteobacteria; order Moraxellales; family Moraxellaceae; genus Acinetobacter; species Acinetobacter sp. YK3. Next base: position 39,353 of record NZ_LZPJ01000106.1, on the reverse strand, counting down.
CACTACATGGGGTTAGAAAATGGCTCATCGGGGAATCTATTCCATCAGGTGACAAACTGCTTACGCTTGCTAAATGGCTTGAAGTTCCACCAGAAGAATTAGCCTTCGAAAAAGATATTCAAAAAGCTATTGCTCAACGTGAAGCGCGTTGGAAACAAGATATTGGATATAAAGATAAAGAAGTATTTGAAGCCTTTATCAATCTCCCCTCTCACCATAAAAAACTAGTTAGAGAGTTAATTATTGCGCTATCCAATCAAAATAAATATTGAGATTCAATTTTGTTTGTCTATAAAGTTTCGCTGCGCATAATCATAAGGCGTGATATAAGCTTTTTGCTCGATAGTCTCTAACCAATCGCTCCAAGCATTCATAATTTTTATTCTTTCTTCAATATATTGTGCAATATGAGTATAAGCTCCAACTGTATTATTCCTCTCTTCATGACTCATTTGCTTTTCAAGAGCATCTTTTTGAAAAACAGACATTTCTCCTAATGCTGATCTTGCAAGTGCTCTAAAGCCATGCAAACTAATTTCATCTTTGGAATATCCCATACGGCGTAAAGCATCATTTGGTGTATTCTCACTAAGAAAATTATCTTTATCATTTAAACTTGGAAAAACTTTATCACAATTACCACTATATTTTTGTATTTCCTCAAGTAAAATTATAGCTTGAGGAGACAAAGGTACAATGTGGTTACTTTTCATCTTAGCCCCTCGAGAAGAATGCTTAATCCCCTCAACTTTATCTCTAGTAGCAGGTATTACCCATTGTTTCTTATCGAAATTAACCTCTGACCATCTAGCAAATCTTAACTCACTAGATCTTGCAAAGGTATGCAAAGCAAATTGTAAAAATAATTTAGTAAGGCTACGTCCATTATCTGCTTTTATTCTATTCATCAGTTCAGGTATAGATTCTAGTTCTTTAAATGTAGCCCTATGATTTTTTTGAGCTGACAAGTCCATGTCCTCTAGTTCCCGAGCACTATTAAAGCCAATAATATTATGCTGCACAGCATAACTAAAGATTGAAATAAGGTCAGCTCTAATCCTTTGAGCATTATCAGGTGAGTCTGTATAAATTTGGTTTAGGGCAGCTCGTAACTCATTTAATCCAATTTGATCAATTGTCTTATTTATAAATTTCGGAAATAAATGATTTTCAAACTTTCTTAAACGCTTGTGTTTGGTATCCGCACTTAAAGATGACTTTAAAGCATAAGAATCTAACCAACTTCTAGTTACATTTTCTAAAGAATAAGAATTATTTTGCTTGTGAAACTGTATTTCTCTTTGCTGCTTTGGATCTAATCCTTCTGCCAAGTACTTCTTAAATTCTGCTCTCTTTTCCCTAGCCTTACTTAAACTTAAATCGGGGTAAGTCCCTACGCTAAGCTTAATCACCTTATTTGTAATTTTATTTTTGTATTTGAATTGCCAACTCTTTGTACCAGAAGCTCTTACAAGAAGATATAGACCATCACCATCATGTAAAGAGTACTCTCTATTCTTAGGCTTTGCAGAAGAACATTTGGTATCTGAAAGCGGTTTAACCTTTATTGCCATTGAATACAAACATGCCTATACGATGAGGTGCTCTTAAAGGTACTCATTTAACACAAGTGTATCAAGGTATATAAGGTGATATAAATATGGGAATTTCAGATAAACTAGGAATTTTTAAAGACATTTTATTATAATAATTAATATATCTTGAAAGATATGGTCCCGAGGGTCGGACTCGAACCGACACGTCATCTCTGACAGCGGATTTTGAGTCCGCCGCGTCTACCAATTTCACCACCTCGGGAAGAGTGCGATGCTTTGTGTTGCGTATAATAACCTGTTTGATTTTATTGTCAAATACTAACTCACGCTTATTGCTCACTTTTAAATCATTCAGATATTTTTCTCTCAATAAACACATGAACTCAGCGAGAAAACACAAAAAAGACTATACTACGCCCAATTTTTGCAATGTTTCCGATGTATGCAACTCTCCGACTTTTCGTTTGATCTCCCCGATGAACTTATTGCTCGCTATCCGTTAGACAGCCGTAGCGCATCTCGCCTGCTCCATATCGATAACCAAGGTCAATACCATGACCATGCCTTTACCGATATTCTTGATCTACTTGAAGACGGTGATTTGCTGGTACTGAATGACACAAAAGTCATGAAAGCACGCTTAAAAGGCAAACGCGCTACAGGTGGTGCAATCGAAGTGCTGGTTGAACGCATGTTGGATACCCACACTGCTCATTGCCATATCAAATCAAGCAACTCACCTAAAGCAGGCGCAGAACTGTATATCGGTGAAGATGCTGTACCTGTCACCGTACAAGGTCGCCATGAAAATCTGTTTGTGGTGAAGTTTTCACAACCGATTTTGTCGGTACTGGATCAATACGGTCAGCTCCCGATTCCACCTTATTTCAACCGTGAAGCCGAAGAGATTGATACTGAACGTTATCAAACCGTGTTCCATGATCCTGAAAAAATTGCCAGTGTTGCTGCGCCAACAGCCAGTTTGCATTTCGACCAAGGCTTATTAGAAAAATTAGAAGCAAAAGGCGTGCAAAAAACCTTTGTGACTTTGCATGTCGGTGCAGGGACTTTTATGCCTGTACGTACTACAGACATTACCAATCACATTATGCACAGTGAATGGTGTGATGTACCGCAAGCGACGATTGACCTAATTTTAGCAACCAAAGCACGCGGTAATAAAGTGATTGCGGTAGGCACTACAGCGACTCGTGCGCTGGAAAGTGCAGCACAAGCCAATCAAGGCAAAATTGCAGCATGGACAGGTGATACGCAAATCTTTATTTATCCAGGTTATCAGTTCTGTATCGTGGATCGTTTGATTACCAACTTCCATTTACCAGAATCGACCTTATTGATGTTGGTTTCAGCTTTGTCGAATCGGGATAATATCTTGGCTGCTTATAAACATGCAGTGGAACAACGTTATCGCTTCTTTAGTTATGGTGATGCGATGTTGGTGGACAAGCTCAACGCTTAAAAACAGATAAATAGGCTAAATTCTGATTTAGCCTATTTTTTTCAGAATAGATTAAACAGAGCACTATTTATTAAAATAAAAAAGACCGTCAGATTCAGATTATACACTTCTTAGTTTCTGAAATTTAAAGCATAATTCAGCTCATACAAAGCAATTATAATGAAATAAAACTTCCATGCCGATCGATACAGTACAACAAGCTCTCCATATCCGACGTAAAAAAAATGCGCAGGTGTTCCGTAATATAGCCCGTTTATGGGAGGCTGGACAAAAATCGCATAGCGATCAGGATTTGTTAGATGCTCTGCATCCTTGGCGTGAAGATCATAATCTGTGTTTCTTTAATGCCCTTCCCTACCTACTGGGCATCATCAGCATCGGAACGCTGGTCTTCGGCTATTTTCTCCATCCGCATATTCAATACATCTGGAGTCTGCTCGGGGCATTTCTGATCGGTTTTCTCGCTTATCTATTGTATGAACCGCAAGAACCACTGACTCGCGTGATCCATTATTTAGAAGAACGCATTACCGTGCTGCGTTATGGTTTACAGTTCCAGCAATTGCCTGCTTATTTACCCATTCAGGCGCAACCACTACTGGTGATGAGTAAATTAAAGCAACATTTTCCCTTATTTAATCGTGGCAGTGAATCCAACGAAATCACCCACTATGCATCAACGACATGGAATGATGGCACGACCACGCATCAAGTGCTGCTTTTTCAATATCACTACGTCAATGAAATGCCGATTTTGCAAGATCAAGGCAACAATAAGAAAATCGTCAAAGAAATTCATAAAGATTTGTGGGGTGCTTTTATTTTTCAAATGCCCAACTTAGGGATTGCTGTCAGTAATCAGCGTTCCCGTTTTTTTGAACCCTATACCAGTTCATGGCAAAGCAGCGATATTTTGATTAATCAGGAATTGAATATTTTTGGATTGAATCAACATCAGTTAGCCAAGGAAATCAGCCCGAGTTTAACCCTAAAATTACATGATTTTTTTCAACATTTTACAGGTGATTTAATTTATCATCATCAAGAGCAAATCCTGTGTTACGTGGGCGAACAAAATCTTTTCCAAACCGCCAGTAAACGCAGTGAAATTCATGATATTCCAGCATTACGCGGACACTTGCGCACCATGACCATGCCGCAATATCAGAAATTTCAACAATTGATGCTGAATGTAATTCAATAATTCTCCCAAGCTCTCTTTTAATAAAGCGAGAATTTAAGGGAAATAACAATAAGGGGAATGTGATGACAGGTTTACTGATCTTTTTGGGGATTTTTGTAGTACTAATCGTATGGGGCGTTTCTATTCGCAACAACATCGTACGATATTTTAATGCCACCAAACGTGCGTGGTCAGAAGTGGCTAACTTCGAGCGTCAAAAAGTAAAGACATTGGAAGCTCTCGAAGCAACGCTGGATCAATATACCCAGTTTGAAAAATCAACCTTGGAAAAAGTCACCGAGTTACGTCAACAGATTCTGAATCTTAATGTCAATGACACGGATATTTCACAATTACAACAGATTGAGAAAATGAGCAAAGAGCTGATCCGCAGCTTAAATGTGGTGGTTGAGAATTATCCTGAACTGAAAGCGGATGCGCTGTATAGCAAAATGATGGATGACATTCAGGAACAAAATGAAAATGTCGGTGCGGCAATCACGATATTTAACCGTAACGTAGAATTGTTTAATAACCAGATCGAAGTGTTTCCAAACAACTTGATCAATACCCTAACCTTATCCAAGAAGACGATTCGTCCGTTTAAAGATAATCTGGCGACTGAAAATTTTGACTATAAGCCGAATTTTTAGTGCATTTGAATTTCTCATAAAAAATATTCTTTTATTCCCCTCTTTTCAAAGAGGGGTTAGGGGAGATTATTATTTTTTGGCTATGGCTACATTTAGTAGTAGAACTGGACGCCATAATCAAGGAAAATAGCCGCTTTTGATCAGCGAACTGTTTTTTCGCCTTGATGGATAGTGTCATGAAATTTGAAAAATTAGGCCAGTCGGGGCGCGCCCGTCGTGGTCGACTCACTTTAGAGCATGGTGTGGTTGAAACACCTGTATTTATGCCGGTCGGTACTTACGGTACTGTGAAAGGCATGTTGCCACGCGATATTGAAGACATTCAGGCACAAATTATTCTGGGTAATACCTTCCATCTTTACTTACGCCCTGGCTTGGAAGTCATTAAAGAGCACGGCGGTCTGCATGAGTTTATCAAATGGGATAAACCGATTTTGACCGACTCTGGCGGTTTCCAAGTTTTTAGCTTGGGCGCAATGCGTAAGATCAAAGAAGAAGGTGTAACTTTCCGTTCGCCAATCGATGGTTCAAAAGTATTCCTATCTCCAGAAATTTCGATGGAGATTCAACAGGTACTCAATTCAGACATCGTGATGATTTTTGATGAGTGCACCCCTTACCCTGCGACACATGAAGAAGCGCAAAAATCATTGCAGCTTTCTTTACGCTGGGCAAAACGTTGTAAAACCCACCACCATGATGAGCTTAAGAATAAAAATGCTTTATTCGGGATCATTCAAGGTGGCATGTACGAAGACCTACGTGATGAGTCACTGAAAGGCTTGTTAGAAGTTGGTTTTGATGGTTATGCGATTGGTGGCTTGTCGGTAGGTGAACCGAAAGAAGAAATGATCAAGGTACTTGATTATTTACCAAACAAAATGCCACAAGACAAACCACGTTACTTGATGGGTGTAGGTAAACCAGAAGATATCGTGGAAGCGGTGCGCCGTGGTGTCGATATGTTTGATTGCGTGATGCCAACCCGTAACGCACGTAATGGCCATTATTTTGTGACCGATGGTCTGGTTAGAATCCGTAACAGCAAATATCGTCATGATAAAGGGCCATTAGACCCACATTGCGATTGCTACACTTGTAAAAACTTTACGCGTGCCTATTTATATCATTTAGAGAAGTGCGGTGAGATGCTGGCATCAATGCTCGGCACAATCCATAACTTGCGTTACTACCAACGCCTTACGCAAGGTATGCGTGATGCACTGGATAACGGCACATTTGATGAATACGTTCAGGACTTTTATGCACGTCGTGGATTAGACGTTCCACCTTGCCCTGAAGATTAATTCATCAAGATTTGCGCCTGATCGCAAGACAAGGTACATTGCAAAACGAATTGGAATTTATTGTTAATTTTTTGGCTTTTTAATTTTAGGAAAACGAAATGAGTCTTTTCATCTCTACTGCTCACGCTGCCCCTGCTGCGACACAAGGTCCAAGCTTGATGGCTAACTTGTTGATGATCGCGGTATTTATCGCAATTTTCTACTTCTTGATCTGGAGACCACAAGCGAAACGTGCCAAAGAACATCGTTCTTTGATCGAGAGCTTGGGTGTAGGCAGCGAAATCGTGTTTGCTGGTGGTTTAATGGGGAAAATTATCAAACTCGAAGGTGACTTTGCAGTTGTTGAACTCACTCGTGGTGTTGAAGTAAAAATCCAGCGTGCGAGTGTCATTTCAGTATTACCTGAAGGCACATTAAATAACCTTTAATCATAAAATAGTCGTGCCTCAGCACGACTTTTTCATTTAAGAAGAAAGCGAATGCGTTACCCTGCATGGAAATATTTACTGATCCTGGTTGTCCTTGTGATCAGTACGTTATATGCACTTCCAAGTCTGTATCCAGATGAACCTGCTGTCCAGATTTCTGGGGCCAAAGCAGGCACCAAGATTGATCAGACTATCGTGCAAAAAGCTGAGCAGATTTTAAAAACTGCCGATATTAGCAGTCACGACAATAGCTTCACCAACAACGCGGCATTATTACGTTTAAGTTCTTCTGAAGCGCAGTTAAAAGCGAAAGAAGTCCTTCGTCGTGATCTCGGTGATGACTATGTAGTTGCACTCAACCTTGCACCAACCACACCTGAGTGGTTGCAGAAGATTGGTGCGAAACCGATGAAACTCGGTTTGGACTTACGTGGCGGTGTACACTTCTTGCTCGAAGTCGACATGGATAAAGCAATTAGTCAGCGTATGGAAACATCTGCGACTGATCTGCGTCGTCAATTCCGTGATAACAAAATCAAATTTAACAACTTGGCGTTAAACAACAACACCATTACTGTCCAGTTTGCAAACAATGCAGACCGTGATGCAGCGACTGATTTCTTGCGTCGCAATGGGAATGAGTTTACACAACAGGCTGTTGCGACTTCATCTGGTGCAACCTTAAGACTGAATTATACCGATACACGTCGTCAGGAAATTCAATCTTATGCAGTCAACCAAAACTTAACCACCTTACGTAACCGTATTAACGAACTCGGTGTGGCAGAAGCTTTGGTACAAACACAAGGTAGCAACCGTATTGTGGTTGAATTACCCGGTGTTCAGGATACAGCGGAAGCAAAACGTGTCTTGGGTCGTACAGCAAACTTAGAGTTCCGTCTGGTTGCGGATAGTAATGATCAATATATCGATCCATATACGGGTAAATATAACGGTCAGCCACTTCCTCCAGGCACTGAAGTGTTCGCTTACCAATCACTTGATAGCGGTCGTCAGTTGCTGTTGCAACGTAACCGTATCTTGACCGGTGAACGTGTTCAGAACGCAAGCTCTGGCTTTAGTCAGGACTCAGGCGGCGCCGAAGTAAACATCACGTTAGACACTGCGGGCGGTAAGCTCATGTCAGATGCAACGCGTGGTGCTGTCGGCAAACGTATGGCGGTACTGTTTATTGAAAATAAACAAAAAATCTCTTACGTTGCAGACCCGAATACTGGCGTTCAAACCGAAGTTCGTACCCCATATACTGAATCTGTCGTGATCAATGCTGCAACCATTCAGGCTGTGCTTGGTTCACAATTCCGTATTACAGGTCTAGATTCACCACAAGAAGCGGCTGAGCTTGCCTTAATGCTTCGTGCAGGTGCACTTGCTGCGCCGATGTACTTTGTAGAAGAACGTGTGGTTGGTCCAAGCTTAGGTCAGGAAAACATTGACAAAGGTGTGTTATCAACTCAGATCGGCTTCTTACTGGTTGCGATCTGGATGGTTGTATTCTTCCGTTTATTCGGTTTAATCGCAAACTTTGCCTTGGTTTTTAACCTTGCCATGATCTTAACCGTGATGTCTTGGATTGGAGCTTCCCTCACCTTGCCAGGTATTGCGGGTATCGTCATTACCATCGGTATGGCGGTCGATGCCAACGTCCTGATCTGTGAACGAATACGGGAAGAAATGCTCTGGGGCGCCTCGCCAAAACAGGCGATTGTGGCGGGTTATGATCGAGCCTATAACACCATTCTTGACTCGAACTTAACCACATTCCTCGTTGCGTTTATCTTATTCGCCATTGGTACAGGCCCGATTAAAGGCTTCGCTGTGACCTTGATGATTGGTATTGTGTGTTCGATGTTTACTGCAATTACCGTAACTCGTGCCATCGTACAGCTCATTTATGGCAAACGCCGTAATTTGAAAAAGTTGAGTATTTAAGGAGATTCACATGACTGATCTGACTCAACAAGACTCAAAACAATACGGTCGCCCGGATAACCTGAAAATTATCCCGTTCATGAAGATTGCCAAACCTGCGGCTATCTTCTCGATCCTGCTGACGATTGCGAGTATCTTCTTTATCGCGACCAAAGGTCTAAACCTCGGTTTGGACTTCACTGGTGGTATTTCTGCTGAATTGAACTACAAGCAAGGCGTGCAGCCATCGCAAGTGGTTCAGGCACTTGATCGTGCTGGCTTTAAAGATGCAGTAGTACAAACTCTAGGAAGTAATACGGATCTGATCGTCCGTATGCCTGTACAAGAAGATCTGGACGTCGAAGATCTTAGCAATAGCATCACCAAAGCCGTTCAATTGCCAAATAACACCGTAGAAGTTCATAAAGTGGACTCTGTCGGCGGTGCAGTAGGTAATGAGCTTTATGTGCGTTCTGCGGGTGCAGTGGCGCTTGCATTGATCTTGATGCTGATCTACGTGACCATCCGCTTCGAGTTTAAACTCGCGATGGGTGCGGTCATGTCGTTATTCCACGACATCGTCATTATTATCGGTGCATTCGCATTGTTCCAGTGGCCTTTCGACTTAACCGTATTGGCTGCGGTACTTGCGGTGATTGGTTTCTCGCTCAACGATAACATCGTTGTATCGGATCGTATCCGTGAGAACTTCCGTAAGATTCGCGGTGCAACACCTCGTGAAATCGTTGATATTGCACTGACAGAAACCTTACGTCGTACCATCCACACCTCGATGACTTTATTACTCGTGGTACTTGCCATGATGTTCTTGGGTGGTGATGGCTTACACTGGTTCTCTGTTGCTATGTTTGTCGGTGTATTCGTGGGAACTTACTCATCGATTTATATCGGTACAGCATTCGCTTTATGGCGTGGTCTGAATCGTCAGGACTTTATTGTTCAAGTTAAACCTGAATTTGAAGAAGAAGAGATTCCTTAAATCCCTCTCCTCTTGGATTCAAATAAAATGCCAGCAATATGCTGGCATTTTTTATCGCGTTAAAATCTACAATACCTGTCGGCCTTAATGCTGAACAATCTGAATTTTTGGAAACTGAAAACCTCGGCAAGATTGCTCTGCCCGCCATGCGATAGTCACCACGATTTTCTGGTTCAGGATAAAGTTCTGATACGCAAAAGTTCCAATCAATGGATGTGAACACATGCCGCCCTGATTTGAGGGATGAACCTGCGTATTCAAGCTATTCAGATCCAGACGAATCCCTAAACCAGAGGCTTTTAAAATCGCTTCTTTGGTGGTCCAAACTCTAAACCAATATTCCAGATCCTGATCTTGCTGTTGCCAAATATGGTATTCCTCGGGATGAAATGCATGCTGCGCCAAAGCATCGTAACGGACTTTTCGATCTAGCTCCTCAACATCAATACCGATATCTTGAACACGCTCACTCATTGCCAACGCATAATATTGCTGACTATGCGAATGATTAAAATGTAAGGAATGAGAGCTTAAAAAAGGTTTGCCATGCTCATGTTTGGCAAAAATCAATTTATCTATGCAGCAATCCAGTTGATGGGAAAGCAACTGATTACGTCGGGCCTGAATCTGCTGTTTTTTATAATGATTAAAGCTTCTTAAATCAGAAAAATCTGTTTTATTCTTTTCAAGCAGTTGAGCCAATGCCTGAACATGGATTTCAATTTCACGTGTCGTCATTGGCCTAACCTGATCTTATCTATGCTTAAAATTTAACAAGATCGCCTTTGAGCGCAACACTCGCTACCGCCATGCCTTTATAGCATTGATAGGTGGTTGAGCTTTGTGCTTCATTCTTTTTAAAATAGCTCACAATATTCGTCACAGCATTGGCACCACGTGCTTTCGCAGCTTTATCTAACTGTATCAATGCAGAACGGAGCACCCAGTCACATGACTTTTCAGCCGACTTGCCAAAGCCATTGGTCTTCTGATTGGTCACGATATCTTGTTCTAACACCTTGCCACCTGCTTTATTTCCTTTCAGATAGAACTTTACGCTCCCATCTAAAGTACCATCAGCAACTGCGCGATCCACAGCAGCTTTAAAATCAAAATTATGTACAGTATCGGCAGCTTGAACAGATGCAGCAAAACCTGTGCTTAAAATTGTTGCTAGAAATAATTGTTTCATTGACATTATTATGCCCCTCGTTATGTTACACGTTTAAAAATCAGTGACGTATTAATACCGCCAAAAGCAAAGTTATTGCTCATCATTATATTGATATCACTCGTTCTTACCTGCTGAGTAATATAATCCAGATCACCGCATTGTGGATCGATTTCATCCAGATTTAGCGTTGGAATCAATTGTCCGCGCTGCATCATTTCAATTCCTAACCATGCCTCGATTGCACCGCAAGCACCTAAAGTATGTCCAAAATAGCTTTTTAAGGAACTAATCGGTTTACGTCCTAATATTCGTGCAGTGGCCTGACTTTCTGCAATATCACCCTGATCGGTAGAAGTTCCATGTGCATTAACATAATCAATCTGGCTGGCATCCAGCTTGGCATCTTTAAGCGCCATTTGCATGCATTGTCCCATTCTTTCAGTATCAGGTCTGGTGACATGCTGTCCATCGGTATTGCTTGTATAGCCAATAATTTCAGCATAGATCGTGGCGCCACGCTGCTTGGCATGTTCATATTCTTCAAGAATCAGGCTACCCGCACCTTCACCAATCACTAAGCCATCACGTTGTGTATCAAATGGACGGGGTGATTTTTCAGGATGATCATTCATTCCACTGGTGGCCAATAGCACATCAAAAACTGCTGCTCCTGCGGCACTCAGTTCCTCTGCACCACCTGCAATCATGACAGTCTGTTTGCCATATTTAATCGCCTCATAAGCCTGACCAATAGCCATTGAACCTGAGGTACATGCGCTTGAAGTCGGTAATGTTAATCCTTTTAAACCGAAGTACACCGTCATATTCACGGCGCTGGTATGGGACATCATCCGGATATAAGTGGTGGCATTGATCTTACTCATATCCTGATCAATCAACATATTACCAAACTCGCGAACGGCATCGACGCTACCTGCCGAAGAACCGAAAGCCACCCCAGCATCACCACTTTTCAGGATCTCGTGATCAATAAGTCCCGCATCCTGCAATGCATTTTCCGCACTGATCACGGACATAAGCGCAACCCGTCCCATACCACGCGTGACCTTGCGGTTAAAATGCTTGGCAACCTGAAAGCTACTAACAGGTCCCGCCAGCTTGGTTCTTAAATCTGGATATTGCTCCCACTCAGGCATATAGCAAATGCCACTTTTACCTGCATGGAATTGCGCAAAAATTTCATCCGCAGTTTCGCCTAATGAGGTAATACCTGCCATGCCTGTAACCACAACACGCTTCATCAGATCAGTCCTCCATTGACCGAAATCACCTGACGGGTAATATACGATGCCTCATCTGAACACAAGAATTTCACCACACCAGCAACTTCATCGACCTGTCCCATGCGTTGCATTGGAATCATTTTTAAGGCGTGCTCTTTAACTTCCTCAGTGACCATTTCGGTTTCAATCAGGCCTGGTGCAACACAATTCACCGTAATTTTGCGCTTGGCTAATTCCAGAGCCAATGCTTTAGTCGCGCCGATCAACCCTGCTTTTGCTGCACTATAATTCACTTGTCCACGATTGCCCATAATCCCAGATACCGAAGAAAGTGTGACAATACGTCCACCTTTACGCAAATGGATCATCGGCATAATCAAAGGCTTAAGCACATTATAAAACCCATCTAACGAGGTCGAAATAACTTCATCCCAGTCCTGATCGGTTAAAGCTGGAAATGCACCATCATGGGTAAGACCCGCATTCAGCACCACACCATAGAAAGCCCCATGCTGCTCTACATCTTGTTCTAATAGGCTTTTTACCAGTTCCCGTTCATTCACATCAAATAATAAATAATGGCTGTTTTGCCCAAGACTTTGAATCTGTTCAACCACTTGAGCGGCTTCAGCTTCACGTGAACGCGCATGAATGGTGACATCAAAACCCGCTCGAGCCAGTTGCAATGCAATTGCTTTACCAATGCCACGACTTGAGCCTGTCACTAATATTCTTCTATTCATTGTTGTTCCTAAAACGATAAAGTCTGTGTCGATGGATCTGTCGGCTCATAAACACTTAACATGGCACTAATCACCTGCGCATTGCAGTGAATTTCACAAGAAAACTGCCCTAAGCCTTCATGCAGATATTGCTGTTCAACCCGAATTTTTAGTGTCTGCCCAAGTGAAAAATAGGCAAAAGGTAATTGAAGTTTTCGTGTTCCCAATAGGAAGCCGACCTTGGGCGCTTGCTGTAATTGCTGTCCCATCCAGCCAGAATAAGCACTAATGGTCTGTGCCATAATTTCAATGCTTGTCCATGTTGGCAAACCTGCTGCTTCACAGAACATTAGCTCAGGGCGAATGGTCAGTTCAGCAATCGCATAACCTTCATTGGCCTCAACCAGATGATCAATAAAGACCATGGGCTGTTCGTGCGGAATATATTGAATTGCATCCAGTTTCATTTATGTTCCCACACCAAATAATAAGCTGATATTACTGCCCCCAAAGGCAAAAGAGTTACTCAACACATAATGAATATTCCCAGTCTGCTGAGAATCAGTAACATAGTGCTGATCCGCCAGATCAGGATCAATTTCTGTGTGCTGATGTAATGGCAACCAGTTCTGATCTTTTAATAGCTGGGTACAAATAAAAGCCTCTATCGCACCCGCCGCGCCTAAACAATGCCCTGTCTTGTGCTTGGTACTGCTTAATGCCACATGCTGAGCGGAAAAGATTTGCCGAACTGCCTTGATTTCCATTGCATCATTTTGCGGTGTGGCAGTCCCATGCAAATTGATATATCCCACCTGTTCAGGTGCAACCGCGGCACTCTCCAAAGCACGTTGCATCGCTGTCGCAGCCCCTAAACCTTCAGGGTGAGGTGCAGAAATATGCCATGCATCCATCGACTCACCCACACCGTAGAGCATGATGGGTGCAGATGCCTTGGTTAGTAAAAATAATGCAGCAGCTTCACCAATATTAATTCCATCACGATTGACACCGCAGGGTTGGCAAATATCAGCAGATAAGCTTTCCAGACTATTAAACCCGTTTAAGGTCAATTGACATAAGCTATCGACACCACCCACCAATACAGCATCTGCCAATCCAGCCTGAATTAAACGCTGTCCCGCAGCAAATGCTTTGGCACTCGATGAGCAAGCTGTCGAAATGGTATAAGCAGCGCCCTGCCAGTCTAGATAATGTTGCAGTGCTTTTGCCAGACAGCCCATTTCCTGTGGCTGATGTGAAATTTCAAGCGTTTCATCGCCATTAAAATACTGCTTGAGTAATTTCTCACTGTCAGAAATGCCTGAAGTTGAAGTTCCCATCACAATACTGAGACGTTTTGGATCAATCCCCGCAATCTGCTGTTGGAGCTCAACCTCAATTTTTTGCAGCGCAGTCAAGGCAAAACGTAGATTCCGCGAATCAAATGTCTTTAAAGACTCTGGCACGGTTTCAATTAATGCATCTGCATAACGCCCTCCCCAAACTGGACGATCAGCTAAAAATCCTGTTTCCAGTGTTAGGGTATTGTCAGGCGTCGTTAAACGTTCGCGAATGTGCGGAATATCCTGACCTAATGCGGATAGTCCGACACTGAGGGGAATACCAACCGCTTGCAACGGTGCTTGCTGAGATAAAGAGTGACTCATGGCTGCATCCCTTGCTCAGATTGATCACTATTTAAGGTATTTTCAATCGGACTTAAAGTCATGCGATAAGGGACTTGCACATTATCCAGCTCAATTGAACTGCCATTTTTCTGGATCTGCAAAATGACTTTCTGCTGAATCAACACCTGCTGCTGATACTCGCCATTTTTAACAGTGACGCCCTGCTGTCCCAAGGTTGCAAATTCAGGATAAGTTGCAAATAAAATATCCCGAACCACAAACTCAAAAGGAAGTAAGCGCATCTGGTCAATGCGTTGCTGTACCTTGACCTGCTGTCCATCAAACTGCAACTGAAACAAGGCTTGTCCTGTCAGCCCAAGACCCACCAGACTAAGCTGTTGTCCCTGCTGCTGCTGATATAGCAAAAAACTAAAGCTCTTGTCTTTCCACTGCACTTCAACTTGATCTTGTCGTTGATATTGCTGCGCAGGCCAATGACTGCTTTGCAGCCCTTGCGCATGCGGTGTCAGCTGACAGCCCGTAAATACTAATACACTACAGCACAATAGGCTGGTCCAAATCCGTTGCATATTAAACCTCAAAGGCTTTCTCTTGCGCCACACCATCACGGCAATACTCAGCCAGAGTACTTAAACGGCGCTTGGCATTTTTATGAATTGGGTTGTGATCATCCCATGCATACCCCGCCAAAAGTGAGGAAATCATACGGCGAATTCCTTCATTTTGATGCGTGGCAAATACCACATCCTGAAATTCACCTTCATACCACGACTCCACATAAGCACGGAACACCTGAATGCCTTTACGTAAAGGCATTTCATATTCCTGCATCCAGTCCACTGGTTCACCTTGCAACATACGGTCAAGCAAAGGAATCGCCAGACTGGAAGATTTCAGTGCAATGGTTACGCCCGAAGAAAATACCGGATCAAGAAACTCTCCCGCATTGCCGAGTAAAGCGTAATTACGCCCTGCCAAATGTTTTACATTGGCAGAGTAACCGACCAAAGTACGCACTGGTGTATCAAATTTTACTTGCTGCAACACCGCAGATAAAGCGGGATCATCTGCCAGAATACGTTTCAATAATGCTTCTGGCTCATTTTGTGTCGCATCTTCCACATGATAATGGTCAAAGAAATCCTGTTCTGCCACCACACCAAATGATGCACGACCATCCGCAAAAGGAATCAGCCAGTACCATGCACGGCGATCTTTTTCATGGACCGTAATCAGAATTTTCTCACGATCGAAATCGGCACGGTCACCAATACCATCTTCGATATGGGTAAATAAGGCACGACGAACAGGAAAATTTGACGGACTTTCTAATTCTAGAAACTTCGGTAAGATGCGCCCAAATCCACTGGCATCTAATAAAAATCTGGCCTGAATTTGATAGTGTTGTTGTGCTTCATCCATCACCGTCAAAATCGGATGTTCGGTCTCAACATCGACTGCAATCACTTCGTGTCCAAAGCGTATATCAGCACCATAGTGCTGAGCCTGCTGAGCCAGTAAATGGTCAAAATCAGCACGGCGAACTTGCCAAGTGGTACCAGGACCTTCACTAAATTTCTCAGTGAAATCATAGTGACTACGTTTCTCACCACATAGAAATGCAGCACCATTTTTAAACTGGAAAGCATGCTCTTCAACATGCGCACGCACTGTTTCCAATAGTCCCGCTTCTTCCAGAAACACCATACATTGTGGCAATAGCGATTCGCCAATTGAAAAGCGTGGAAAATATTGCTTCTCAATCACCGTCACGGCATAGCCTTTTTGACGAAGCAAGGCTGCGGCTGAACTGCCCGAAGGCCCAGCGCCTATAATCACCACATCTGTGTGTTGTAAAGTACTCATTTCAACCCCTAAAACTTAAATCTTCTAATGCTCTTGTAAGTTCACAATATGTTTTTGATCTGCTGGTGTAAGCAATGTCGCATAAATAAATGAAAAGATGACGCCCAATAAAACAGTTAAACCGAAACAATGAATTGCATAGGTATGACTTAATGATAATAAACCAAAGCCCAATAAGGTCGACATCATACACAAAAACAGGGCCATGCCAACGATCTGGGGATGATCATGTCCATGTCGATAGAAAATCGCATAATCCACGCCAATCCCGATAATCAGAAAAGTTCCCATGATACTAAACAGGTTAATTTCCACACCTAGCCATGCCTGAATGGCAAACGTCGTCAATAACGCCAAACTGACTGGTAGAACCAGCGGCATGATTGAACGCTTGCCATAGATGATACCCAACCCGATAGCCAAGCTCAGCAAAGCATAAATCAGTAAGTGCTGGGCTTGCTGGCGATGCTGTGCAAAAGCATGCGAAAGCGTACTGACAGGTTGCTGAAAATCAATATGGGACGATTCCAGTTGCTGCAATATATCAACCTGTTTCACCCCACTGACCATGACCAGACGTTCGGTTGGATTAGGCTGCAAAAATGCCAATGGATGCTGTTGAAAAACCTGCTGTGTTAATAAAGGTTGCTGCTGCAATTGCTGTTGCCACTGCTGTACATCTGCAAACTTTAAACCCATGCTTTCTGCATAGTTTTTCAGTGCCGTTGCTGGAATTTGCTGCAGCAATTTCACATTTTGCTGTTGCTGAGCGAAGGGTGGAATCCATTGTCCCAAGGCCTGAAAGCTTTCAATCTGGCCTTGCGCCTGCAAGTGTTGCAGTTGCTGGACTAATTTTGACTCCTGCTGTTCAAGTTCAGCAGTTGAGTTAGCCCGTACCACAAAATAGTCACTACTTTGCTGTTGCCCAAACAGAGAACGAATATACTGATCTTCCTGCTTCAGCTTGCTGTCCATGCTTTGCAAATTACGAATATCATCATTCGCTTGCAAAGCGAATAGACTGACACCACCGATCACCAGAATAGTTAAAATAAAGCCATAACGAACTTTCTGATGTTGCTGGAACCATTGTCTCACCTGTCCGATCCAGACCAGACGGCGAATTGCAGGCTGTGCATTTAAAGGCGGTAAGCGTGGCAATAACAAGACACTGGTGATCCAGGCCGCAACCAGACCGACAATCGAAAAGACTGCAATTTGTCTAAAGGCAGGAAATGGCGTGAAGCTTAGAAAAATATAAGCCACCACCGTTGTCATTAAGCCCATAAATAAGCTGGGTAACAACGGTGTTAGAATTTTAAAGCCATCCAGCTGACGGTGCTGGGATTGCATCGCCATAAAATAGAAAGAGAAATCGACACAGACCCCGATTAAACTTGCCCCAAACACCAGCGTCATCAAGTGAATTTCCCCAAACACCAAATGGGTCACTGCAAATGCCAGCAAGCTGCCTGTTGATACAGCGATAAATTCAGTGATGAGTGGACGAAATGAACGGAAACCAAACCAGACCAATAAAATTAATCCAAACGTCGAGCCTAACCCAATGGTTGAAATTTCCTGTTTTGCAGACTGCGTACCGAAATTAGAAAATAAAATAGTTCCAGTCCAATGGGACGTTACCTTGAGCTGTGCAAGCTGCGGTTTTAGCTGTTCAATCCAGCCTGTGACCTGTTCCTGATAATCGATGTTATAAGGACTGTTCTTTAATTCCAACACCAATAAACGTGATATTTTCTGCTCATCATGAATCGTGGCGAATCCGTCTTCCAGCTCGATATGACTTCCCGCCTGATTTACCACATTTAGCATATAACGTGGAAATAACAGCAATGGATCCTGCTGCAATGAGGTCGCAGTAATCGGCATGCCGACACTCATGAGTTGCATTAGGCTCTGTTCAGTCAGTGCCTCATAATCCTGTTGCTGTAAAAACTGCCGATCTTGCTGGCTCAGTAAGCCTGCCCGATGCTGATATAACTGTTTGGAAAATTGTTCTAAATCGAGTTGTGGCTTAAGCGGCTGCCACAAATCACTTTGTTGCAGTTGCTGCTGAAACAGTTGAGTCGCTTGCGCTAAGACCTGTTGATCAGAGCTCTCTAAAACGACAAAAACTTTCTCATTCAGTTGATCGCTTATATATTTCTGAGTTTGCGCGAGTTCAGGATTTTGCTGTGTTTCAGGCAACAAAGCAAAAATATTGGTCTGGATATGAATATCCTTTTTCAACCATGCCACTGCAAGCGCAAGTCCAACAATGGTTAAAAGAACTAACCAGATGGCAGTAAATTTATTTTGCCAATTGGAAAAGCGCATCTTCAGCAGCCGTGAGTTGGTTCGGTTGAGGATTTTGATTACGGAATAAAATCGTGGTGCTGTTATTGCCCTGTTCCTGAATCACAATTTTATTCACATATTGCTGTCCTTGTGCATCTATTCGCACAAACAGCTTTTTAAATAATCCTGATTTAGGTGTTAAAGCAATATTCCAGCCTGTTGGTCGATAATCCGCTGAAACGACATTAAAATTCTTTGCCAGTGCCTTTTCATCACCAGACATCAACTGTAAAAATAAAGTTGCAACCGAACTATAAGGTGACTGATCAATCTGAATCTGGCTATAGGTTCTCTGTGTTTTCTGGACGAGTTTCTTTTGCGTAACGATCAGATCTGCCTGAACAGGACGCTTAATTTGCCACAGCACGCCATTAGCTTTGGCAAAGGTCAAGGCACCATTAGAAGTAAAGGTTTTATTCAAACTGGCGAGTTTCTTTTGCTGCTCAAAATCAGCGCGTACGATGTCACTTTTAGACAGCTGCTTAAAAATCGAAGATACCTGTTCGGTATTGGCAGAAGCAGCCACACTGAAACCGAGCAATAAACTCCACACAACACTGTGCAGTGCTAACCAGTGACGTTTTTGCAGCAGACGCTGTAAGACGTTCGAGAGCAGATTAATCATGATGATGCTCCTTAAATGCATCCCAGGCATTCAAACAGTCCAGTAAAACTTGCGGTGACTGGAAACACATTTCACGATTGGCAATGTTCACTGCAACTTGTGTGGTATAACCCTTGGTTAAACGGCGTCCAGTTTCTGCATCCAGAATCAAATACTCGATTTTTAAACGATTTTCCCATTCTTTTAAAATGGCACGGACTTTGATTTTCTGCTCAAACTCAATGCCCTGTACATAACGCACATGACTTTCAATCACGGGCCATGCATAGCCTGATGCTCTCATCTGGTTGTAGTTATAATTAAACTGTTCCAGCAACTTACAACGGGCGATTTCAAAATACTTTAAATAATGTCCATGCCAGACCACATTCATGGTATCAACATCATGAAAAGGAATCTCAATGATTACATCTGCCTGCATTGTGCGCTCCTATGCCTTTTCCCGAAACTGATTGAACAATTCAAAGTTGTCGAAACGATCAATGATTTGTTGTAATTCAGTTTGTAATGGACGGTCTTCTTCAAGTAATGCAAAACTTTGTAAGGTCCATTCGACAAAGGCTTTTAAACTTGGACTGAGTTGTGAAACCACACCTTTTAAATGCACCGCCTGTACGCTGGCACAACATAAAGCCGCCAGAACCTGCTGAGTCAAGGTAATCACACGAGTTGCATCCCGTGCTGCAATGGTACCCATACTGACTTTGTCCTGATTATGACATTCGGTAGAACGAGAAAAAATAGAGGCCGCTAGCGTATGCTTCAATGCCTCGGCAGTCCAGGCCGACACCCCGATTTGTACCGCTTTAAAACCATGATTTAGTGGCAAGCGGTCTGCACCAGAGCCTGTCAGATTACGCGGCAATCCATGATTCATCTTATGATCAACCAGTTGTGCAATTTGGCGATCCATCAGATCCGCAATATTGGCAATCATGATCTTTAAACTGTCCATAGCCTGTGCAATATGCCCGCCATAGAAGTGTCCACCATGAAGGACCCGTAAGTTCACAGGATCAATCAACGGGTTATCGTTACTCGAATTTAATTCATTTTCAATAAACTGGCGCAACCATGTTTTTGAATCTTCAAACACCCCAATAATATGCGGTGCACAACGTAAGGAGTAACGATCCTGCAAACGTGGACTTTGATGTGCTGTTTGTACTTCACTATTCAGCCATTCACGTAGTTGCTGTGCAATCAGCTGCTGCCCCGGATGAGGCTTTTGTGCAAATAGAACTTCATCAAAATGACTTGGATTCCCTTCAAGTGCCAGTACATTTAAGGCCGTAATCAAGGTACTTGCCAATGCCACCTGTTCAGCCTTTTTATAGTTTAAGCAAGCAATCGCTGTCATCACAGCGGTACCATTCATCAGAGCCAACCCTTCTTTGGGACGCAAGATGAGCGGCTGAACTCCTTTCTCTGCATAGACTTGGGCGATCGGCACAACCTTAGCTTGTGCATAGACATCCCGCTCGCCGACTAAAGCACCAGCAATATACGATAAAGGGGTCAAATCACCACTTGCGCCGACAGAACCTTCTGATGGAATCACAGGAATGATATTTTCATTGAGCATCCAGACCAGACGCTCCAGCAATGCCAAAGAGACACCTGAATAACCACGCGCCAATGAACAAAGACGTGTGATCACAACCGCACGTGCAGTGATTAGGTCCAGATTTTCACCCAAACCACAGCCATGAAAACGAGACAAATGCAAAGGCAGTTCATTGACTTGATGCATGGGAATTTCAACCAGACAGGAATCGCCATAACCCGTGGTTACACCATAAATCACACCTTCATCAAGCAAGAGTTGATCTAAAAAGTCAGCCCCGCGTTGAATCAATTCACGCCAAGCCGTTGACGTAGGTAAAGCCACTTGCATCTCTTGGCGGGCAACAGCCACCACATCTTCGATACTCAGCGCTTGTTCCCCCACAACCAGAACAGGCTTGACCCTTACTTCAATTTGACTTGCATTCACGTTATTTTGTCCAAAACTGATAAAAATTAAACCATTGATACGGTGCACGTAAGCAATGCTGTTCTAATACGGTGACATAGGATTGTGTGATGTGTTGCATACTGCTTAAACGGGTTTTACGCGGTAAATCGACCTGTTCAGCAATCGAATGAATATGCACCTGAAAGTTTTGCTGGGCACGATAACAAAACACTGCCAGCACAGGCACCTTGAGTAAATTTGCCAGAATCCATGCACCTTGAGGTAAAGCTGCCGCTTGCCCTAGAAATTGTACAGTTTGCACACGATCTGATTGCACAGGGACACGATCTGCGGCCACGATGACCCACTCACCTTGCTGCATTTTTTCCTGCAACAATATCGCGGTTTCAATTCCCAGTTCATCGACAGAAATTAAATTCACATCGGCTTTATCATTAATTTTTTTTAAAAACTGGTTAAATTGAGACGCGTGTTTTTGATAGACCAGCACGTTAATTTTTTGTGGATGTTCAGATTTTATCGCACGCAACAATTCAATATTGCCAAAATGCGACACCACAATAATCGTACCTTTCTGATAATGCTGCTGAAAATGCTCATGCCCGAATAGCTGTAATTTTTGTTCAGGAATATGACCTAACCAGCCTTCAATTTTATCTAAAATGCATTCGCCGAATTGCATAAAATGCGTATAGCTATTGGTCCAGTTCGGCATCGCTTCAAACGGCGATTGTGTGCCTGCAAACTGATGCAAACGTTGTAAATATTGCAGCGATGCCTTACGTGCAGTCACGGCAAAGAGCCAATACCACATGATAATAAAGTACAGCACGACACGGCATAACCAGCGCCCGCCACAACGATAAAAACCAAGCATGAGCATCAAGGGTAAAAGCCCGCCACGCTCTTTAATATCGTGCCAAGTGCGATCTGTTCTGTGCTGTACCATAAAATTAGTCAGCCTTGATCTTATGCCAGACTAATTTAGGCAACCGAATCAGCATGCCAGCAAATAGCCTTGCATGGGCTTTGCTTAAACCGAGATTATCCCGCCACACATTAAAATGAGAAATGCCATGTTCAGGATAAATCACCTTGGTCGGCACATTTACAAACTGGATATTTTCCCACTTTAACCGTACCAAAATCTCACTATCAAAGCCCATTCGTGGCTGGAATCGAGCTGTGTTCAGGACTGGCATTGTTTGCGCCAATGGATAGATGCGGAAACCGCACATACTGTCTTTAATCTCAAAAGACAGGCTATTCAGCCAGACCCAAAAGTGTGTGACATAACGACCATAGAGGCGCTTTTTAGGTACAGAAGCATCAAAAACAGGTTGCCCAATTACCATCGCCTGTGGATGCTGTTGCGATAACGCAATAAATTTCGCCACATCGTCCCAACAATGCTGACCATCTGCATCGATCTGCAATACATGGCTCATGCCCCGTTGTGCTGCATGTTGCAGGCCTGTGATCACGGCTTGGCCTTTGCCTAAATTTTCTGGATGCTCAACCAAATCGACCAAAGCATTGTGTTGTGCCAGTTGATGCAGAATCGCTGTACAGGCAGCATCACTGCCATCATTAACCAAGATGATCGGATACTGGAACTGAGATAAATGCTGTACCAGATCAGCCAGATAATGCGGATGATTATAAACAGGAATCACAATGCTATATATCAACATAACTACCCCTAAACCTCATCAACGGCAAACGAAAGACGACCAGAAGCCAAAGTCTGTTCTACGGCAGTCATTTCAAAGCTAATTTTATGCTGTTTTCGCGTTAATTTTAATTGTATCACCGCATAAGGACGTATCAGATTCTGGAACTTGATCTGCTCCAAGCCCTGACACTCATTTAAATCAGACCAGCTATTCTTGGCAAACTGTTGAATAAAACTGATCTGCCCAACGCCAGGATAAATCGGTTGATTTGGAAAATGTCCTTTAAAACATTCCAGTTCAGGAGGGAACTCGAGTAAAAGATACTGCTCATCCTGCAACTGCCACTGTGATAAAACCACGGGTTGTAGCATTGGTGCAAAAAGCGCTTTTAAATAGTTTTTATCTCGTTTTGACTGCGCATTTTGTGGAATCTGACTGAGGAAACGCCATTGTCTTGGAATCGCAATGGTTTCAAGCTGAAACTGGAGTTGCTGCTTTAACTTCTTCACAAATGTAGCTTTACCCAGTTCAATCAGTTGTTGCTGAGCCGCTGGTGTAAGCACCACAATGCACGCCAGAATTTGGCGATTCTGATGTTCCGTCACCAAGGCATGACTTTGTTCAACCTCAACCAAAGTATTGATCTGCTGTTCAATGGCATCCAGACTTAAACGCTTTTCTTCGAGCTTGATAATCCGATCAAGTCGCCCCAATAGTTTAAATTGCTTCAGATTGATATCGATCCATTCAGCAGCATCCCCAGTGACGATCCAGCCAGACTCACCGGCATGGTTACTTTGCACCATAAGCTGCGTAGTCGCCGAAATCTGAATCTCAACATTATCAAATGCTGCCCACGCGGCCTCATCCTGATGACGGTGTGCGATGCCTCCCGTTTCGGAGCTACCCAGAACCTCCACAATCGGTACATTCAGATGCGGACGAATACCTGCATCCAGTTTTCCACCTGAGCTAAAGGCCATTTCACAATGTTTTAAGGCTAAATCCTGACTCCAACGTTTTAATAGCGCAGGACTTGAGATCACATAATTTGTCCAACCCGCTTGAGCTAAACGCTGTTGTGCTTGAATAACATCTTCTGGGAAAGCCAGTTGTGTATTGAAAAAAGGACGGCCCGTAGCTAACGGTAAAAGCAGCTTAAACAATAATCCATAGATATGTTGGTGGCTAACCGTCGCAATCGCAGCACTTTTTTCATTGAGCTGGAAACTACTGGCCAAGCCTGAAACTTCATTTAAAAGCTGCTTTAAGGTCCGTTCAATCTTTTTCGGTTCCCCTGTTGAGCCAGAGGTAAAAAACATCACTTCCGCCTGATCGAGGAATTCATCTTTTTGTAATCTGATCAGGTTCGCTTCATGTTCACTGCGCTTTAAAGATGCTTGAACAGGTTGACGTTCAAGAAAATGGATATCTTGCTGTAAAAATTGTTGCTCTAAATCACGCACTCGATGCGGCGGTAAAATAATTTTTTTGTTCGCGAGCAAGCCTGCAAAAAACAGAACGCTAAATTGGTAACTGTCCTGCTCCCATAACGCCCAGATCTGTTGAGGTAAATTTTGAATAGCCGCTGTCTGTTCAGCAACATCTTGCCAAAAGTCCGCATAAGAAATGGTTTTAAATTCAGCACTAATACAAAACGTTTTCGCTGAATCTGTATCGTTATAAAAGAAGATAGGCATAGTATTTTAAGATGTTGTTTGATTTAAACGTTGATGTCTTTTGCGCAAGATAAACTCACCCAATAATAAAATTCCCATCAAAACGTAAGAGATAAAACCATTATAGATCACCCAAAACTTCATTGGCGCAAAGCAGGTTGCCAATGCAATCAGGGCATTGATACTAAAAAATATACACCAGACCACAGTCACTTTACGTGTCCACTGTACTCCCGATGCAGGTAAATCAGGTTCCATCAGACGGGCAAAACGCTCAATCATGGAAGGTGGCTTATATAATGTCAGGGCAAAGATAAGCAAAGCGCCCAAACTCATCCCAACGGGATAAAGCTTTAGCCAGGCATGATCTTTTAAAATCAGACTCAAACCACCACAAATAATGGCCAGTCCAGTCAAAGGTAACATCAAGTCTTTTTTCGCACTGACTAAACGAAGTATACCCAAAACGACGAGTAAACCACTGACCCAGAGAAACTGACCATGCGATAGACTCCATCCGACAATAAAGGGGTATAACACAAAAAATGTGATCACGCCCCCTCTGAACAGATGTTTCATTCAGCCGTCATATTCTGAATGACAATAACCACATCTTGTACTGTTCTAACGGCTTTAAAGTCTTCTGGCTTCACCTGCTTGCCAGTCAGTTCTTTAATTTTCACCACTAAATCCACAGCATCAATACTGTCGACATCGAGATCTTCATATAAATTTGAATCAAGCTGAATATCGTCAGGCTCAATTTCAAATAAATCCTGCATCCATTCTCTTAATTTTGCCAGCACCTGTTCTTGAGTTAACATCGCTCTACTCCTTAAACTGCTTGCTGTGCTTCAACCAAAGCCACTAGACTTTGAACTGATTTAAAATGTTGTTTGGTCTCATCTGACTCGGCATTCAAATGAATGTTGTAACGCTTTTTCAATGCCAAGCCCAACTCTAGAGCATCAATTGAGTCTAAACCCAAACCCTCACCAAAAAGTGGAGCGTCGGTTTCAATATCACTGATGCTAATATCCTCAAGTGCGAGAACATCAATAATCATTTGCTTTAATTCATCAGCAAGATTGCTCATTTTTAGATAACTCATCATTAAAAATTTGATAAAACTGTTGATTCAACTGACGTACCTGCTTAGGGCTAACGTCTGAATCCGCTAATAGGTCTTTGACCTCAATTGCATCGAGTACCTTAATTTCAATATGAAAAGGCTGCGCAGGCACATGATACCATTTTTCATTTTTGGTTAAGGTCGACGGTGTACAACGTATCAACACTGGACGCACTGGCACATTGGCACGGATGGCAATATTTGCAGCACCGCGTTGAAACTCGTTCAGAGATTCGCCTTTTTCCGTGCGGGTTCCTTCAGGAAAGATCAATAATGAAGCTGCGCCCTGCTCTTTTAAGCGAACTACGCAATCCTCAATAAACTGCTGCGAACCTGCATTTAGAATATAACCTGCGCTACGGACTGGCCCACGCGTAAAGGGATTTGACCATAGCGATTGCTTAACCACACAATTGGCTTGTTGCATCAGACCAATCATTACCACCACATCAATCAAGGTGGGATGATTGGCAATCACCAGTTCTTGGCGACTATTTTGTAGTTTTTCCAGCCCTTCTACCGAATAGGTCATGACGCCTAACTTAACCATCATTTCGGTAAAGCCTTTAAAGCTATAACGAATCACTTGCTGTGCACGTTGCTGGCGGATTTGTGGATCACGGCTGGTCACATGAACCAGAGGCGCAACCAATGTTGCAATGCCGATACCGCCTGCACCAAAACTTGCAAAGCTAAATCCTGTGGCGGCAACACGCCAAAAATAATTGGTTTTTTGTTTAATCTGCTTGAGCTTTAACATTTTTTCCATCTCACTACAGACAGGTTTTCTTCTACAGATTGCCAAAATTGGTAAAAAGCCAAACTTTCCATGTGTTCTGAACCAGATAATGCTAGAACCTCTAAATTAGGTTCTTCCAGACTCACAACCGTTGCCAACGAAAATGCTGGAAAATCAGATGCATCACTATAGAGATCAGGTAAAGCTTGATCATAAGCCACCACCAAAACACGCTTTACTGTGGTGCTGGATTTTAAAATGGCATAGGCTTCGATCAAGGCTTCGGTCCATTCACAACTCAGGCTTGTAGAAGGTGTATCGTCCTGACACAAAATCGAATATAAGCCTGCAATCGCATTATGGACAGAGGTTGAAAATTGTGTAGGTGATGGTGTTTGTTCTTGTAATACATCTTTTAGAATATCTAAAGTTTTTTGCTCATCCCCGTATTTTGAAACCCAGACGATATAATCTGCATGCTTGCCTGCCAAAGCGGTTAATGCGCCATGGAGAGCCATTTTTGCCAATGGAGATAAACGACGACGTTGCATTGCAGGAATAGCCTCTAGCGCAGCATAGTTTTGCTGTGCATAGGTAAGCTGAGGCTGCGTTAGATGTAATTTAAACATGCAATGCACAATCCAATCTGGTTTAAAAAATAGACAATTTAAGGAAATTTTGCGGTGGCATTATAGCACTAGCACGAAAATTAACAAAAAATATATTTTCATTATATTTCAATAACTTACACCTAAATACTTATTGTCAATTTTCTCTAAAGTCTAGCTAAACAAAAAACCTGATTATTAATATTTATTAATAAAACAATAGAACCAAAAAAAGCCCAAAGCAAACTTTGGGCTTTTGAGCATTAAGTACGGCTTAACGCTTGAATTTCTTTTCTGCTTTTTTAAATTTCTGAACATAACGACGTTTACGTGCTGCAACGCGTTCATCCACTTGCGACTTACGTCCTTCAAATGGGTTTTCAGAAGTTTTAAAGTCAATACGAACGGGTGTACCTTCAAGCTTATACACTCTACGGAATACATTTTCCAGATAACGACGATAATCCGCTGGGGTCTTATCCACCTTATTACCATGAATGACGATCGTTGGTGGATTTTGTCCGCCCATATGCGCATAACGCATTTTAATACGACGACCACTGATCATTGGCGGCTGATGTGCCTCAGTTGCATCACTTAGAATCTGAGTCAGTTTTGCAGGTGAAACTTTTAAGTTTGCTGACTCATAAGCACGGTGAATCGAAGGATAAAGCTCGCCTACACCAGTACCATGTAAAGCTGAAATTAAATGGATTTTTGCCCATGGAATAAAGTCAAAACGGCGTTCAACATCAAGTTTACATTGCTTACGATCATATTCGGTCATGTTGTCCCATTTGTTGATCGCAATGACCATGGCACGGCCCGCTTCGAGCGCATAACCAATCAAATGTAAGTCTTGTTCAACAATCCCTTCACGTGCATCGACAACCACAACCACAACATGCGCATCTTTCATCGCTTGCAAGGTTTTAACGATTGAGAATTTCTCAATCATCTCATCAACCTTACCTTTACGGCGTACACCCGCAGTATCAATCAAGGTATATTGACGACCATCACGCTCATAAGGAATATAAATCGAGTCACGCGTTGTACCCGGCTGGTCAAACGCAACAACACGTTCTTCGCCCAGTAAACGGTTTACCAAAGTCGATTTACCGACGTTTGGACGACCAATAATCGCTAAACGTAAACCTGTATTTTTGTTGTGCTCGTCTGGATTTTCATCTTCTGGAACTTCAGCCAACACTTCTTCAAGCATTTGCTGCACCCCACGACCATGACTGGCCGCAACCTGCATCGGTTCGCCCATACCGAGCTTATAGAATTCAACTAATGCAGCTTCTGCATGTACACCATCGACCTTATTGGCAACCAAATGTACTTTCTTGCCCAATGTACGTAGCTCACGAGCAATTTGCTCATCCGAAGCCAATAAGCCAGCACGTGCATCAACGACAAAAACAATGATGTCTGCTTCATGGATTGCAGTTTTTGACTGCTCTGCCATGTAGGAGTCAATGCCACCTTCATTCTCACCAATACCGCCCGTATCTACGACAATGAATGATTTATTTTGATAAACCGCATCGCCATATTTGCGGTCACGAGTTAAACCAGCGAAGTCAGCAACCAAAGCATCACGACTTTTGGTGATTTGGTTAAATAGCGTTGATTTTCCGACGTTTGGACGACCAATGAGCGCAATAACGGGTTTCATAGATTAACCTTGATATAGAGAATAACCTTGAGGTATGAATGATCATAATGGGATCTTGCCGAGTACTCATCCTATTTTGGAATAAGCCGTCGGCTCGACCTACTTTTCTTTCGGGAAAAGTAGGCAAAACCATTGTCATCCGCAAAACTCGTTCATTGTCATCGAGTCTCTTGACCCATCACAGAAACCACATCTAATCAATGTAGTCCTGTCTCAAACAGTTGCGGATGACGTTTTCGAGTACCATATTTCAGTTAAAATTTGATACCGAACTCAAGTAAATAAAATAAAAATTCGGGGCTTTGATAATCAAACACCCCGATATATGTTTTGTCTAGCAATAGCTAATTGAGCATTTTACCACAAGCTAAGGCAAAATTATCGATTCTGCCAAATGGTTAATGCACCTTTTCGAGTGGCAACATAAAGCTGATTATCAATCACACGTAATGAACGGACTTCACCGCTGGTTTTCGCACGACCGATCAACTTGCCTGATGCTGGATTAATCAGATGAAGTACTCCATCCAAGTCACCAACAACAAGGTTTTGTCCCAACATCACAGGGTTGCTCAACTGACGATTTAACAATTCTTCATTCTGCCAAACCAACTCGCCAGTCGCCAAGCTATAAGCGTTTAACTTACCATCGGTTGTAGTCACAAATACTTTATCTTCGGCAACTTCAGCACTGTTGGTACTGCTTGCATCTTCACTCCACACCACACGTTGTGAAGCAAGATCTGTCACGGTTACCTGACCTTGGAAGCTGGTCGTTACAAGGAATTGACCAGCAACCACTGGATCGCCAACCACATCAATCAAACGTTGAATGTCTGAACGACCATCGCTAATCGCAACACGGCGCTGGAAGCGAGGTACACCACTGATGATATCTAGCGCATACACATAAGCATTTGCAGAACCAATCAACACGGTACGATCATCCAAGCGAACTGGGGCTGGCTGACCACGTAAACTAAACTGTACGTTTGGCAGTTTATAAGCCCAGACTTGCTGACCTGTTACCGTATCATGTGCAAACACAGTACCATCATTGGCAATGGTAATGACGCGACCAGACTGAATCAAAGATGGCGACAGAATTGCACCAGACAATTTTGCTGTCCACTTTTGCTCGCCTGTGGCCTGATCTAAACCAAATAACTGTCCTTTGCGATTACCGATTACAACAATCCCTTCTCCGGCTTCAACACCCGCAGTCAGTTCTTGTTTGGTAATCTTGCTTTTCCAAAGGCGTTCTTTACCTTTGTAAGCAGAAACCTGACCATCAGGGTCAATCGCAAAAATCACACCATTGTCTGTATCCAGTTGCAAGCGCAATGCTTCAGCAGCTTTTGTAGACGAAACACTTTGTGAAAAAACAAGGTTTAAACTTTGTTCTTGCGTGATTTTTGGCAATGGGTTTGGTTTTGCCTCTTTTACTTTATTGCTCGAACATCCAACAAGTAAAGCTGAAGCAATTGCAATTGCCAAAGGAAGTTTTAGTTTATTCTGCATTAAGACTCATCCACTTTGGTATCTAAGATCGGGCGCTCAAACTCAGGATCATCTACTAAAACGCCAACACTTTCGAGTTTAATTTGTAAAAGCTGACGCTCTTGTTTACGCTCGAGCAAGTTATCCCATGCACTTTGATACGCTTTACGCGCAGATTCGTTATCTTTTTTCGCAACAAAAATGTCACCGCGAAGCTCATCAGCAGTGGCCTTGAACGCAGGCTCTGTCACAGCAGATAAAGTTTTTAACGCATCATCAAACTTGTTTTGTGCCAACTGAGCATCAGCCAAACGTAATTTAACAACTTGTAGCAAACCCTCATCTTTCACTTTTGAGTTTTCAACTTTCTTCAAAGCTTTCTCAGCAGCAGCATAGTCTTGCTTTTCATACGCAAGCTTCGCCATGATAAATTGCGTCTGAATCGCTTGAGCAGAATCAGCATCATCTTTCACAATTTTATCTGCAGCTTCAGATAAGGTTGCAAAGGCATTTGGCTGACCCGTGGCAGCTTTGGCCTCATCCATCAACTTCTGTACCTTCGCGGTCTGGTTCTGAGATTCAGCAAGGGTCTTTTTTTGCCAGTATTCCCATCCGAAAAAGGCAATCAAGGCAATGAGAATTCCGCTAATGATTGCAGAACCATATTTTTTGGCAAACGACTTTAAACTGTCGAGCTGTTCATCATCACTTAAACTCATGTGATTGTCCTTTTCCTAAATTTTTCAACTTATTGTTTAAATTTTTCGATCAAAAATGGCGTTAGCTCAGTTAAGGCAACCTGTGACTGTTCTGCTGTCGCAAGTTCTTTAATGAGAAGCTGCTGTGATTCCCACTCGCGCTCACCCAAGATCATCGCAAAGATCGCACCAGACTGATCGGCCTTTTTCATTTGGCTTTTCATGCTACCTTGTGAACCTGTTTTTAAACGAATCGGGCTATTTGCCGCTTCTAACTGATCACGAATCTGTTCAGCCAAAACCAAAGCTTTGGCTTGATAAGCAGGCTCAGCCAATAAGAAGATTTCGCAATCACGTACAGCTTTGGCTTGTTCAACTTGCTCAAGTAACAGTAGCAAACGCTCCATTCCCATCGCAAAACCAACCGCAGGGACAGACTGATCTGCTTTACCTTTTAGCTGTCCAACCAAGCCGTCATAGCGACCACCGGCACATACCGTACCTTGTGAACCCAACATAGTGGTGGTCCATTCAAATACGGTTTTGTTGTAGTAGTCCAAACCACGTACTAACTTTTGGTTAATCACAAACTCAATACCAGCATCGGTTAAATATTGCTGTAATTGCTGGAAGTGATTGATTGAATCTTCTTTGAGAAAATCATGCAACTTTGGCGCATTTTCCAGAATCTTTTGCGTTGATTCGACTTTAGAATCCAGAATACGCAATGGATTGGTGGTCAAACGACGTTGAGAGTCTTCATCCAAAGCATCTTTGTGCTGATTTAAAAACTCAACCAATGCTGCACGGTATTCTGCACGCTCGTCGGTTTCACCTAAAGTATTCAACTCAAGTTGAACCTTGTCAGCAACACCCATACGCTTCCATAAACGCGCGGTGAGTAAAATTAACTCTGCATCGATATCTGGGGTTGCCACACCAAAGGTTTCCACACCAAACTGGTGGAACTGACGGTAACGGCCCTTTTGCGGTTTTTCATAACGGAACATGGGTCCCATATACCACACGCGCGGTGTCGCGCCACGCAACAAATTATGTTCAAGCAACGCACGTACACAGCCCGCAGTCCCTTCTGGACGTAAGGTTAGTGATTCAGGCGGATTACCTTTGTCGAAAAAGGTATACATTTCTTTTTCAACGATATCGGTCGCATCGCCAATAGCACGTTTGAATAAACCGGTTTGCTCAACGATCGGTAAGCGGATCTGTTGATAACCATAAGCATCCATTAAAGATGCAAGTTGTTGTTCCAGACTTCTCCAAGCCGCTGTTTGCGTTGGAAGGATGTCATTAAAACCTTTGATAGCGACGATTGAACTCATGATGAACTACGAATAATTTCTTTAGATTTTGCTTCTTCAAGCTCTTGAACACGTTGACGAACCATTGTTTCAATTTCATCAACCAACTGATTTGTGTCAATTAAATGGCTCTTTTCGCCATTACGGTAGACCAGTGAACGAGGAGATGCTCCCACGATCCCGATATCCGCTTCTTTGGCTTCACCTGGACCATTCACTTTACATCCGATGACAGACAAGTCCATCGGAGTACGAATATCTTCTAAACGCTCTTCCAGCGCCTGCATCACCTGAATCACATTGAATTCTTGACGTGAGCAGCTTGGGCAAGCAATAAAGTTAATGCCGTTTGAGCGCAAGCCCAACGATTTTAAAATATCAAAACCGATTTTAATTTCATCTTCTGGTTCGGCAGCAAGCGAAATACGCATGGTATCGCCAATGCCTTCCATCAATAATCCACCAAGCGCAATCGCCGATTTCACCGTACCTGTACGATAAATTCCTGCCTCTGTAACACCGAGGTGCAACGGATTATCAATCTGTTGTGACAATAAGCGGTAAGCGTCCATGGTCAAAAACACATTCGACGCTTTTACGCTGACTTTGAACTCATGAAAATCTAAACGGTCTAGAATATCGATATGACGCATTGCAGACTCAAGCAAAGCCTGCCCTGTCGGCTCACCATATTTTGCTTGTAAGTCTTTTTCCAATGAACCCGCATTTACACCGATACGGATCGAAATGCCATGATGTTTTGCCGCAGCAACCACTTCACGTACTTTCTGATCTGAACCGATATTGCCGGGGTTAATACGCAAACAATCCGCGCCATAATCCGCGACAGCCAAAGCAATACGATGATCAAAATGAATATCCGCAACCAACGGCACGCTCACACGTTTACGGATTGCACCAAATGCCTCTGCCGCTTCCATTGAAGGAACAGAAACACGCATGATGTCTGCACCAGCATCTGCACAGCGCTGGATTTGCGCCACGGTCGCATCGACATCACAAGTTTCAGTATTCGTCATACTTTGAACACTAATCGGGGCATCACCACCGACATACACTGAACCGACACGGATTTTACGTGTTGGACGGCGTTTAATTGGGTTCACAATCATCGTATAGCTCTACTCTTTGTCATTAACGAGACAAACGGAATTCTGCTTTTCCATTGACGGTATATGGAGACAACGAAATTTGTTCCTGATTTAGCACCAGAGATACAGCGGTCGCATCATCTAAACGAATCTGGAATGGAGACTGACCACTCAAATTCAATGTCGATGCCTGACGACCTGTTGCCAATACTTTACCTGTTGCGTCCACAATATGCACAGAGGTTGGACGGTTAAAGTTCAGGACTAATTGGTCACCAGATGTTGCTGCCGTTGTATTTCCGCTCATTGGCAGAATTTCAACTTCAGAGTTTTTAATCTTTGGTACATCCGCATCATCCTTATGGCTTGATGTCCAATTCTGTACAGCCAGGACTGCTAACCATGCCAACAATGCAACAGCCGCCACAATCGCAATGCGTTTCAACCATTTACGGTTACGCACGCTTTTTGAGCCTGATAATTTCCCCATGATTTTAATCGGAGAATTATTCAAGGCATGGCTGGCTTTAAGACCTGTATCATTAACATAGATTTCATCAAAACGCTGAATAATCGCACTTGCATCCGCATTTAAATGCTTTGCATAAGCACGATAATAACCTTTGATAAAAGTCGCTTCTGGCAATGACTTATAATCATCTTGCTCTAATGCCGTCAAGGTTTTGACAGGCATGTTCAATACGTTTGCAATCTCTTCAATTTCTTTCTTTTGTGCAATACGAATTTGACGCAAATACTCACCAGGTCGTTGAATATTTCCTAACGCAGACGATGGCGAGGTTGAGCCAGTTGGCTGATGTGAATTTGGATTTATTTCCATACGGCCTCAGTACTGTACTGTAATTGCAAATAACGTTGATATTCTGGACTATCAGGAAATAAAGCGCGTAACTGATTGACTAACACTTGCATTCCTAACTGATCCGCATTTGCGCGAGCAATGCGTAAACCAATCCAAAGCGCACGGGCACCCTGGTTTTTCTGACCTACATTACGAACATATTGTTCGTATAGTTGCGATGCATCTCTATTATTTTGTTGCAAATAGAAAATTTCCGCCAACTCTAACATTGAAATTGTTGCGTTTCGATTCGCTTGTAGCGCCTGTTTGAATGATTTTTCAGCATTCGCAACATCGCCAAGTTTTAAATAGATTCGCCCCAGATTTTCCAGCGACTGAAAACGCTGATCATAACCTAGGGTTGCGCCCGCACGGGTAAATTGCTCAATGGCTTCATTATAGCGTTGCTGCTGGTACAAATATGTACCGTAATTATTACGAGCCTGAGCGTTATCCGGTTCGGTAGAAATAGCGCGCTTAAAATAAGACTCCGCTTTTTCCATATTTGCTGCACTACCTTCTTGTTGCAGCAAGATGCCCATCATCATATTGGCGTTGGCATCTCGGGAATTCAGTTTTAACGCCTGATCAAGCGAACGCTTGGCTGAATCCAGATCACGTGTACGAATATATTCTGCCGCAAGTTGTGTACGAACCTGCACCGCTTTTTCCGGATCTTTTTTTAATGTTGTAGATGGCGTCTGGCAAGCTGTTAAGCCCAGTAAAGTAAACACAACAGCTGTCGCTATAATCGTTTTTGATCGAGTTGTATTCAACGCTTTTTCCCCAAGTTTTATCCTTGTGTGCGCAATATTTCTTGTCGTTGCGCCACTTTCTTTTTCCACTGTTCAGCACGACGAGTACGGTCAGCAACCTGTCCTACCAATTGTCCACACGCCGCATCGATATCATCACCACGTGTCTGACGAATCGTACACACAAATCCGGCATCCGACAAAGTTTTTTGGAACGAAATAATACGGTTACGGCTCGAACGGCCATATGGTGCATGCGGGAACGGATTAAATGGAATCAGGTTGATTTTACTTGGTAAGTTTTTCAATAATTTTAACAATTGCTGTGCATGCTCAGGTTGGTCATTGACCCCTTCAAGCATCACATATTCAATCGTGACATGGCGACGAGAGCTTTCATTGCCATCTTTGCCCAAATAACGTTGGCAAGCCGCAATCAGTTGCTGTAACGGATATTTTTTATTGATCGGCACCAATTCATTACGCAGTTCATCATTTGGTGCATGCAGTGAAATTGCCAATGCAACATCAATATCCTGCGCCAGTTGATCAATCTTCGGAACAACACCAGAAGTCGATAAGGTCACACGGCGCTTAGACATGCCATAAGCAAAATCATCAAGCATCAACTGCATAGAACTTAGAACAGCATCATAATTGAGTAAAGGTTCGCCCATACCCATCATAACCACATTGGTCACGGTACGTTCACGCTCTGCAACAGGAACATCTTCCATGTAGGAGTAGTTCGCCATCCACAACTGACCAATAATTTCCGCTGGAGTTAAGTCACGCTGGAAACCTTGCTTACCGGTAGAACAGAATGAGCAATCCAGTGCACAACCCACTTGTGAAGAAATACACAAGGTTTTACGCGCGCCAGTTTTATCATCTGCTGGAATCAATACGGTTTCAACCAGCGAACCATCACCATCACCGACACGGAATACCCACTTACGGGTACCATCTTTGGAATAGTTACGATGCACCACTTCAGGCGCTTTAATTTCACAAATTTTTTCTAATTTTTCACGTAATTTTCCCGAGATATTGGTCATCTCGGCAAAATCTGTCACAAAATATTGATGAATCCACTTCATGACCTGACCCGCACGAAACTTTTTTTCGCCCAGATCTTCAAAGAATTTTTCCAGTTCAGCTCGAGACATGCCAAGTAAATTTACTTTATTATCGGCAGCTTGAACGACAGGCGTAGGAACAGACTGTTGTTTTTCATCTAAATTTTCTGATGAAACGACCACTGCAGAACTCATGTATATTTACCTAAACAATATCAGCGCTAAAAAATACTGTGCATTATTTACACAATACAATCTATAAAAAATAAAAAACCAGATAAGTAGTATACCACTTATCTGGCTCGAATACTTTGGATTAACGAGTGCGTGGGCAAATCTCGTTATCAGCAAAGAAGTAAGCGATTTCGCGCTCAGCAGAAGCAACTGAGTCAGAACCGTGAGCAGCGTTTTCGTCGATGCTTACAGCGAAGTCAGCGCGGATTGTGCCTGGAGCCGCTTCTTTAGGGTTAGTCGCGCCCAAGATATCACGGTGAGCAAGAACTGCGTTTTCGCCTTCAAGAACTGAAACAACAACTGGACCAGAAGTCATGAATGCAACGAGGTCAGCAAAGAAACCACGTTCTTTGTGCTCTGCATAGAAACCTTCAGCATCAGCTTGAGAAAGGTGTTTCATTTTAGTTGCAACGATTTTCAAACCTGATTTTTCGAAACGAGCAAAGATGTCGCCGATGTGGTTTTTAGAAACTGCATCTGGTTTTACGATAGATAAAGTACGTTCAATCGCCATGATTGACTCCTATTATGGTTTAAACTAAAAAAATTTGCCGCATTATACCGATGTCATCGCTAATAATCAGCTTGAATATGCAAAAGTTCAGCGATTTCTGACGAATTTCTAACGAACTTCATCCAGCCAAGCCATTTGAATGGCTTCAAGCAAACCTTCAGTTGATTTAGTAGGATCATCACTAAAGTCTGGTAAAGCACACACCCATGCATGTAGATCCGTAAATCGAATCCACTGTGGATCGACTTCTGGATGCGCTTCAGTGAGTTCAATCGCAATATCAATCGTATCTGTCCAGCGTAAGCCCATATAACAACCTGAATAAAAGTATGTGATTGAGCGTACTTTAACAAAACACCAGATTTAAGAGATAGTGTTGAAGTGCTAAATTGTCGCTAAAACATTTATATAATGCGTTACAAAATGAGATTAAAGCTCGGTGCCAGCAAAATGATTGCACTTGCAACCGATGCACCAATCACTGCACCCACAATGACATCGCTTGGATAGTGTAGTCCCAGAATCATGCGGGACAATGCGACCAAGATCGTAAACGGTAACATCAGGATCAATAACAACGGCTCAATATAGCCCAATGTGATGGTCACCATAACAGCATGTAGGGTATGACCAGAGGGAAAGCTAAAATGATCTAGTGGTCGCTCTCCCAAGATGATCACCTGATGTACCTGATAAGGTCTTGGACGCGTGGTTTTATTTTTTAAAAACTTATAAATTAAGGTTCCCACCGACCCTGCCCCAATCAGATACAAGATCTGCACACCGTACGCCAAACCGTGCATCACCCATACCGACAACAACATGACATACCAAAATGGACCATCGCCCAAACGACTGATCGTCTTAAAAAATAAAGCGACACGTTGCGACTGTGAAAGATGATTCAGGTAGACACACCCTTTTAAATCGAGATCCAGCATTTTTATTTTTGCATTTTGAAATTTCATACTCTTTCTCCTCTTCAGGATTTAGGTCGTCGTCATGGGAGACTCCTCACGACCTGATAAAATGCGTGTTCTAATTGTTGTACCGGAAACTGCCAACTGCTTTGTTGTACGCTTTCGCTGGCAAGCAATCCCATTTGTCTCAACTGTGGCAGCGCAGGTAAATGACAAATCGATTGAATAAAATCAGTCGTCTCTCCAAGCTGACTCAGCCAGCCTGTCACTTCATGTCTCACATGTTGATGCGCACAGACATAGTCATAGGCAACCACAGGTAGGCCACTGGCAATGGCCTCTAAAACGACGTTCCCGAATGTATCGGCTTGGCTGGCAAAGGTAAATACATCGGCACTGGCATAAGCCGCTGAAAGTTCCTTTCCACTCAAGCTCCCCATAAAGACAACATCACTGGATTGCGCCATCTTGCTCAGACGTGTCTGATCTGGCCCTTCTCCAACAATCACGAATTTAATATTTTTACCTTGTCGTGCCTGTAAAGCATGGAAGCTTTTCACCAACACATCGACTTCTTTTTCAGGTGATAAGCGTCCAACATATAGCATGACACGGGTGTCAGCATCAGCGCCCCATTGTTGGCGCAGCTGCTCTGAACGATGTTTCGGTGAAAACTTTTCGGTATCCACACCACGACCCACCACCACCAAAGGACACGTTACGCCAAAACCGCGTAAGGCCTGCTCTGTATATTGGCTTGGTACGCAGGTCACATCTGTACTGTTATGAAACCATGTTAAGTAACGCTGAATCGGCTTGACCAGAAAAGCCAGATCAAAGAAACGGCTAAAATCATGAAAGGCTGAATGGAAGCCACTAGAAACTGCAACCTTTCGCGATTTTGCGGCCTGCAAAGCGGTTAGACCCAATGGCCCTTCTGTGACGATATGCACTACATCAGGCATAAATTTTTCAAAGGCTTTTGAAACCTTGAGGTATTGCGGCCATCCGAATTGTACACTTGGATATTTAGGAATCGGCTGTGACATCACCAGACATTCCTGATCTGGGTGGAATTCGGTACATACTGCTTTTTGTGTTGGTCGTACCAGTAAAATTTTATGTCCAAGTCGCTGTAAACCCTGACACAATTGCATCATTGATAAAGCCACACCATTAATTTCTGGGGGCCAGGTTTCTGTCACAATTGCAATTCTGAGACGAGGACGAACTAAATCTTGAAGTTCAGACAATTCATCTTGTTTATTTTTGAGTTGTTTCCTTTTAAAGTAAAATTTAAAATTTTCAGGAAACTCTTGCTTTAATAGAGATGTCGCGTATGTACTCTGCATATCGCCATCCATTTGTGTCGTTATTTTCATGCTTTCAGCTTAAAAGCATTTTTTGACACTTTAATGATCAGTGTATGACAGTTTTTTGACAGTCTAAAAATAAAAAATACCCAACCTGAAACTGGGTATTTATACATAACACAATAAATACTTAACCTAAATTTGATCAGAAATATGGTACTCGGAAAGGTCATCAGCAACCTGCGCGATTTAAGCAAGATAATGTTTTTGCGATACATTTGGAATAAATTCCAAAAGTGAACAGGTTTTGCTGATGACAATGGTTTTGCCTACTTTTCCCAAAAGAAAAGTAGGGCGAGCCGCAGGCT
>NZ_LZPJ01000105.1:0-11132 GCF_001729365.1 Acinetobacter sp. YK3 | reverse complement strand
CCTCAAGATTTCCAAGTAAACAATGAAAAAAAAATATTATTTATTGAGAATAATTTTTATTTATATTTACTGAATTAAATCATATTGATCGTGTTTAAAATTTATAATATAAATGATAAAAGTCAAAAAGATAGCTAGTATTTTTAAATTAATTTAAGTCAACTGATCAGCCCAGATTCACCTTTTACTTTTTAATATCATTTTATTTTTGATCGAAAAACCCTATCTTTAAAATAAAAATTATCAATTTCACAAATTACTTTCCAAAGAACATAATTTCATCAAGCACTGAGATTCTTTGTTTTGCACAGAAACCCTCAAGGATGTTTTCTCCCCAATGTGAAACATCCTTTTCGAACCCAGCTTTATCTTAAAAGCTGGGTCTTTTTTTATCAGAATTTTATTGGGGTAATAAACCTAACTGTTGTAAAGCTTGATAAACAATGGCTTTACGCGCATCCGCATGTTCTGCTTTTTTCATTTCCATATTCAGCGAAAATGCTGTGATTTGACCATTTGGTTGTTCGACCCAACCCGTCCACCATCCAACTTGAGGATTTACATCCATTCCCCAA
Organism: Acinetobacter sp. YK3; assembly: GCF_001729365.1. NCBI lineage: Bacteria > Pseudomonadati > Pseudomonadota > Gammaproteobacteria > Moraxellales > Moraxellaceae > Acinetobacter > Acinetobacter sp. YK3. Next base: position 10,557 of record NZ_LZPJ01000105.1, on the reverse strand, counting down.
CCGCTTTTGGCATAAATACTGGTTCCCTGAACATTTTCGATCAGCAACATATCTCTGACTTGCTGCTGTGTTGAGGGATCAAATGGAAGTTGCTGTTTGGCTAAGGCATAAGCAAATTTTACTTCCTCAACTGGCGTAATTTCCAAAGGCCCCACCAACCAGAAATTATCAACTTGCGTCCCTATATTTTGATTACCGTAGCCAACCCGCTTTACTTCACTTGCCATTAATTCTAGACCGATACGGCGCGCCAGCTCCTGATAGACAGGTACAGCCGAAGCCTGCATTGCCTCAGCAAGCGTTAAGTCCTTCTCCCAGCTACGAAAAGCCCGTTTCTGTCCATCCCATTTAAACACTTCATTAGGTGAGGTTTTATGGTGCTGTATACCAATCAAGGCATTGAGCATTTTAAAAGTTGAGGCAGGAATGTAACGCTGATCTGCACGGCTGAGATCATTGCCATATTTTTGAAAATTTTTGCCATCATAGGTGACCAATACACCGGTTGTCTGGATAGTTTCGAATGCAGTTGCGATCTGATCCTGAGCCTGTTTATTTAAGACTAGAGGTTGAGCTTGGGACTGAATATTTTGACAACCGACCAGTGTTGCAGCTGAGATTACAGTTGCACATAGCGCGAGTAATTTTAATTTTTTAGACATAATGAAAGAATTGAATAATACATGGAGAAATAATGACTATAAATTGTTTCTTCTCTCGGTGCTGTAGCATTATTTATGTGTACAAATAGAAATTGCAGACAAAAAAAAGCTCAGCCTTGGGGAAAGCCGAGCTAGTAAAACATTGATGTTTAAAACATCGAAATACTCAAGAAAATGTTATGAGATACTAAAATGCAAATTAGATACCTCTTGCTTATTATTATGTGAAGTACTTCTCGGAAAGTAAAGTCGATTAAATAGATCGGAATTAAATTTCCAATCGTTTTTGTTAATTGGTTATTAAAAATCAGACTTATTGGGTATTTTCGGTTATATTAATTTGGTCAGAAGGAGCAGTTTTTTGCATACTTCATCGCAAAAAATACAAATAAGGTCATTTCAGCTCACGCTTTTAGTTGCCTTTTTATGACAAAATAAAGACCTTTATCAACGAAAAAAACGATTAAAATAATCGAACAAACCAATCAAACTATTCAACTGTGAGATAGCGATTACATTCTATAAAAAGACAAAATGTAAGCTTATCTACTTGTTAGTTATATAATTTATAAAAGGTTGACAACAATTTAATTAAACGTTCACTTTTTGTACGACGACAAGTCACATTTTGATCGCTTATCGGAAGGGCGAATTTATTACATTGACTTCATAAATTGTTACAATACAATGACTCCAAATTTACTCTTTCTTGTTTTAAAGCTGGAAATCATTATGAAAAAACTCGGTTTAGCCACTGCTCTAGTTTTAGCCATGACCGGCGCTCACGCATACCAATTCGAAGTTCAAGGTCAATCTGAATTTTTAGATACAAAACAGAATGACAAAGACTTTACTGGTGCTGGTCAAATCAGCTATTTCCTTAAAGATGTAGACACTTCAAAAGGTCCTTTAGCTGAAGCTGCTTTCTTAAACCAAGCATCTAATGTTTCTGTAGCTTATAGCTTTGCTAAAGAAAGCGGTGATGAAATCGTAACTCGTAAGAATGAGTCTTACGGTGCTAAAGGTGAAGCATATATCCCAACACCTTACTTACCAGTATACACAAGCGCTTCTTATAGCCACTCTCAAACTAAAATTGATGGCAAAAAAGACAATGGCGATCGCTATGCTTTAGAAGTTGGTACTATGCTTACTCCTAACTTCTTAGTTGCTGTGGGTTATACAAGCATCGCTGACCAATTTGCTTTAGATGCAAATAGCGTTCTTGCACGTGGTATTGCAAAATCTGTAGCTGAAGCGAAAACTATCGGTCAAGATCAAGATGCAGTCACTGCACGTACTAAATATGTAGGTAAAATTGACGGTACAAACATGGCTGTAGGTTTCGAAGCTGGTATTGTTTACGGTGATGACACTGCTTACGAATTAAAAACTGATCTTTATGTAACACCTAAGTTAAGCGTTGGTGCTTCTTACGCTGAGTCTAGCTACACTAACACTCGTGATTCAGCTTGGGGTGCAAACGTAAACTACTTCATCACTCCAGCGGTTGCTGTAGGTGCTAGCTACGTTAATGCAAATGCAGTTAATGCTGACTTAGATACGCAAACTGTTGGCGTAAACGCGAAGTTCCGTTTCTAATATTGGATTTTAGTTCTAGCGATAGAACAACGAATTCATAATAAAAAACCAGTTCTTTCGAACTGGTTTTTTATTATCTGTCATTTCATAAAATGAGAGTCTAAACCCTCAATTCAACAGATTACATCTTTTTGTCTTCAATATTTAAAGCACTGATCGCCAATACAGCCTGAGTACGGTTCTGTACGCCCAATTTACGGAAAATTGCGGTGACATGCGCTTTAATCGTCGCTTCAGAGACTTCCAGTTCATAAGCGATTTGCTTATTTAATAAACCTTCTGCCACCATCATTAACACGCGGAATTGCTGTGGTGTCAATGATTGAAGACGTTCTGCCAAAGCAGTTTCATCCGCGGCTCTTGGATCAAAACCTGAATGGCTTGGTAAATTCGGTGGTAACCAGATTTCACCTTCCAGAACATGTTTAATTGCTTCACCAATATGACTTGGATGTGAAGATTTCGGGATATAGCCCATCGCACCATGTGCAATGGCACGTTGAATAATCGAAACTTCTTCATGTGCTGAAACAACAATAATCGGAATCGCAGGATATTGTGCACGGACATACACCAGAGCGGAGAAACCGGAAGCACCAGGGAGATTTAAATCCAGTAAAACTAGATCAGGTTCTGCACCATGTTCTAAGCGTGCATAGAATTCATCAACATCAGCCGTCTCCTGAATCTGTGCCTGAGGCAAACTATAACGAACCGCTTGAATCAAGGCATGTCTAAAGAGAGGGTGGTCGTCTACAATTAAAATATTCATAAGCGCTTAAGCTATCTGTAAGTACGTCACTGTACGATGTTTATTTAAATTCAATCCGTCTAAGCCTATTTTCAATTAGCGCCGAGGTCAAGCACAAGCATTGATTTATTTCCTTTTCTCGCAAAATAAATCAAATATTAATATAACTCGTTTAAATCATATTCAATTCAAAAAGTGGATGAAAAATCCTGAATAGAAACAGCCGATTAAACCCAAATTATTTTTAATTGAAGCTGATTAATTGATATATCTATAAAAAAGATAAGCTTGCAGCATTTCCTTATTTTACAGCCCCCATGCCGATGTAGATAAATAAATAGCAATTCGAAATAATCTTTTTTAGGCAGTTATTATGTCCAATCGCAATACGGTATCTACTCCCCTCAATATTGTTGCTGTTTCTGGTGGTTTAAATAGTCCTTCAAAAACTGAAAGTCTGGTGCAAGCCATTCTGGACGAACTCTCAGAAGCCATTGATATCAAGGTGCATTTTGTCAAACTCAGCGAAATCGGCCCTTTACTCGGCGGTGCCATTTACCGTAATCAACTTCCGCAACGGGTTCAGGATGATTTGGCAGCCGTAGAAGCAGCAGATGCGCTCATTGTGGGTACTCCTGTTTATCGTGCTTCCTTTACTGGTCTATTCAAACATTTTTTTGATTTTGTAGAACAAACTGCACTGGTTGATGTCCCTGTTTTGCTAGCTGCATCAGGGGGCAGTGATCGTCATGCTCTGGTTCTTGAACATCAGTTACGTCCATTGTTTAGCTTCTTTCAAGCCCAGACCTTACCGATTGGTGTCTATGCGACCGATCGGGATTTCACCCCTGAATATACGGTCAAAAGTGAGCAATTGGCTGATCGCGTCACACTTGCGGTGGCACGTGCTTTACCGATTTTGGAATGGGCGCCAGCCAAAGGTCAGCGTGCTGCTGTAATTAAAACCAAAACTGAACAAGCCAATCAAAACCTTGGCATCAATAAACAGATCGAACAGGCAGAAGTCTTGCCTTCAGCTGCTGTACCGAATTTGGATGCAGCCGAATCGCGTCTTCATCCCAAATCTGCAAAAAATTTAACCCACGTCGCATAAACCCTATCTCTATGGAGGCTACAACGATGACAATAACAACATCAGCAATTAAATTTGCCTATTGGGTTCCCAATGTAAGTGGCGGTCTCGTTGTAAGCAACATTGAACAACGTACCGACTGGAGCTACGAATACAATGTTCGTCTCGCACAGGCAGCAGAAAAAAGTGGCTTTGAATATGCATTGACCCAAATCCGTTTTACGGCGGGCTACGGTGCTGAAAACCAGCATGAATCGGTGAGTTTTAGCCATGCCTTACTGGCAAAAACTGAAAAACTCAAAGTCATTGCTGCGATTTTACCAGGCCCTTGGAAGCCCGCACTTGCGGCTAAACAGCTAGCCACCATTGACTATCTGACCCAAGGGCGTGTTGCGATTAATGTGGTCAGTGGCTGGTTCCGTGGTGAATTTGATGCGATAGGTGAACCGTGGCCTGAACACGATGAACGTTATGTACGTTCGGAAGAATTTATCCGCACCCTCAAAGGCATCTGGACCACTGACAACTATAGTTTTGATGGCAAATATTACCAGTTTCAGAATTACACGCTAAAACCGAAACCACTGCAACAACCTCATATCGAAGTATTTCAGGGTGGTAGTTCCCGCGCCGCACGTGATATGGCTGCTCGTGTATCCGACTGGTACTTTACCAATGGCAACAGTGTGGACGAAATCAAAAAACAGATTGATGATGTACGAGCAAAGGCCAAGCTAGAAAATCGTCAGGTCAAGATTGGCGTCAATGCATTTATTATCGCCCGCGATACCGAAGAAGAAGCCAAAGCTGTCTTGAATGAAATTATTGCTCAGGCCAATGTAGAAGCCGTCAATGCCTTTGGTGATGCGACACGCGAAGCAGGAGCAGCAGCGCCTGAACGTGAAGGCAACTGGGCGAAATCGACCTTTGATGATCTGGTGCAATATAACGATGGTTTTAAGACTAATCTGATTGGTACACCCCAGCAAATTGCGGAACGAATCGTAGCGTTGAAGAATGTCGGCGTTGATCTGGTACTTTCAGGCTTTCTGCATTTTATTGAAGAAGTCGAATATTTTGGAGAAAAAGTCTTACCTCTGGTTCGTCAACTTGAACAACAACAGGAGCACCTATTGATCGAAAAATCAGCTTAAGCGTTGGAACTAAACAAGAAGAAAAAGAAAAGACATGGCAAATACTCTCACCCCAAGACTCGGCTTGGGGTCTTTTATTTTAAGCCGTTGCAATTTCTCGCATCACCGTTTCGACCGAATAACGGCACCATTTGGATAACTGCTCAATAAACTCGTTTAACTGCGCAGGATTAAAATGACTGACAATCATGTAACAGGCATTGCCGAGAATTTTAAAACACTCATCCACCTGCTCATATTGTTTCACCAGCAGTTCCACTTCAATAAAAGCTTGCTGATCATTCATAAATAGTTGAATAAACTGCTTATGTTCATAATGAACAGCAATCGTATAATTTTTAATGATGCCTGCATCCATGAGTTGGGCGATACGCGCACCCACTGCTTGCCCTGTACGATGCACTCGCTGACCAATGTCTTTATGGCTTAAACGCGAATCGTGTTTGAGAAGTTCAATAATTTTTAAGTCGATGGGATCAAGTTCAATATTCATTTTTCATTACGAAAGAAAACCAGCAACAATGCTTTCATCTGAATATAGCGGATTTTTCACGCTTCCCCTACTCTTGTTTTAACTTAACACTGGAAGTAAAAACGATGAAACAAGCTCTCCTGATTATTGATATTCAGAACGATTATTTTAAAAATGGTAAAATGGAACTGGTCAATCCAGACCACGCACTGGCGCAAACCAACCGATTAGAAGATTATTTCATCCAGAATAATTTGCCTATTATTTATATCCAGCATATTAGCCCAGCCACTGCTAGCTTTTTTCAGGAAAATACTGTCGGTGCTGAATTACATCCACAATTAAAAGTAAACAATCACTCGATTATTGTCGAAAAGCATTTCCCAAATAGCTTTGTCGATACCAATCTGAAGGCCATCCTTGAGCAGCATCAAGTTGAACAACTGGTGATTACTGGCATGATGACGCACGTATGTATTGATTCAGGAACACGTGCTGCCAAAGAGCTCGGCTACCAACCCATCGTGATTGCGGATGCGACTGCAACCCGTGATCTCGAATATGACGGTAAAACCGTGAAAGCCGCGGATGTCCAAACCGCATTTTTATCGGCATTAGGTTTCTTTGCCACGGTACAAAGCACGGCTGATTTTTTAGCAAACTATTAGGGTCTGTTGACATTTCAACCATGCATTGCGTTATCGGCTAAAACGACGAAAATAAGGCATGAAATGCAGGCAATAGCGCCCCCCTTGTCAAGTTTCATAACGCAGTTTAGGGAAGTTTTAGCCATAACCCTGCGGGACAGAGATATTTTTTGCCGCTACGGCGTTAGGTCTTGTTTACTTAGAATGGCTAAGTTTCACAAAACCTGCCTTGTACCGTCTAAAAAATGTCTGCTGTCGCAAGCATCTGTGAAATGTCAACAACCCCTAAATAATACACATAAAAAAAGAGCGTTCGATTAAACGCTCTTTTTCAATTTAAATGGTTTCTATCGGTTTGGATAAACCGTGGCAATCAAATGATCAACCACCGCTGGCTCTGCCAGTGTTGAAGTATCACCAAGCGTATCAAGTTCATTGGCAGCAATCTTTCTCAAGATACGGCGCATAATTTTACCTGAACGCGTTTTTGGCAAAGCTGGCGCCCAATGTAAGGCATCAGGAGTTGCCACAGGCCCAAGGACTTTACGCACCCAGTTCACCAACTCCTTACGTAGCTCTTCCGATTCTGCAACATCAGCCTGTAAGGTGACGAAGGTACAAATACCTTGTCCTTTGATCTCATGCGGCATACCGACCACAGCAGCTTCAGCAACCGCTTCATGTGCCACTAATGCGCTCTCAATTTCAGCCGTACCCAAACGGTGTCCAGAGACGTTTAATACATCATCGACGCGCCCTGTAATCCAGTAATAGCCATCTTCATCTCGACGCGCGCCATCACCTGTAAAATAACTGCCTTTAAAGGTTGAGAAATAAGCCTCAATAAAGCGCTCTGGATCGCCCCAAATGGTTCGCATCTGGCCTGGCCATGAATCTTTAATTACCAGATTGCCTTCAGTCGCACCTTCAAGTTCATTGCCTTCACCATCCACCAACGCAGGTTGTACCCCAAAGAATGGACGTGTCGCCGAACCAGGTTTGAGCGCAGTAGCACCAGGTAATGGCGAAATCAGAATTCCGCCTGTTTCAGTTTGCCACCATGTATCGACAATTGGACAACGCCCCTCACCAACAACTTCGTGGTACCAGTTCCATGCCTCTGGATTGATCGGCTCGCCTACAGAACCAAGTAAGCGTAAGCTACTGCGATCACTTTCACGCACATAAGCATCGCCTTCGCGCATCATGGCGCGAATCGCAGTTGGTGCAGTATAGAGAATGGTAATGTTGTGCTTATCAATAACATGACCAATACGCGCCCATGTCGGATATTGTGGAATGCCTTCAAACATCACTGTTGTGGTGGCATTGCTAAGCGGGCCATAAAGCAAATAACTATGCCCTGTAATCCAGCCCACATCCGCGGTACACCAGTACACATCATCTTCTTTCAGATCAAAGATTTCTCTAAAGGTACTGTTGACATAAACCAGATAACCGCCTGTGGTATGCAACACACCTTTAGGTTTACCTGTTGAACCTGAGGTATAGAGAATGAATAACGGATCTTCCGCTTTCATTGGCTCAGGAGGACAATGCTCATCAACTTCCATGATCGCCAAGTGATACCAGATATCACGTGGTGCATTGAACTGAATCGGGTTGCCGGTACGATGTACCACAATCACATTCTGGACGCTTTCTGTTCCTGCAATCTCTAATGCGGCATCGACATTTTCTTTCAATGGAAGCAACTTACCGCCACGCATTCCCGCATCAGCAGTAATCACCAGTTTCGCTTGGCTATCTTCAATACGGCTGGCCAATGAGTCTGGAGAGAAGCCGCCGAATACAACACAATGCACTGCACCAATCCGTGCGCAGGCCAACATGGCAATCGCAGCTTCAGGCACCATCGGCATATATAACACTACGCGATCACCTTTGCTGATCCCCTGTTTTTTCAGGACATTGGCAAAGCGGCACACTTCATCGTGCAGTTCGACAAAAGAGATGATCTTGTGACGTGACGGGTGATCACCTTCCCAGATAATCGCGGGCTTTAATGGATTATCTTTAAGGTGACGGTCTAAACAGTTTGCAGAGACATTCAGTTCACCATCTGCAAACCATTCAATTTTAAAATTATCTTGTTGAAAACTGGTATTTTTCACCTGTGTAAACGGCTTGATCCAGTCAATATTTTTTGCTTCTTCTGCCCAAAATGCTTCAGGCTGCTCAATCGATTCCTGATAACGTTTGAAATAGTCTGCTTCCGAGATTCTTGCCGTTTCTTTGAATTTATCAGGCACTGGGTAGATGTCTTTCATAGCTTACTTCCTTGGTCTTTTATCTCATATCCTAGATGCTCTCATCTATTCTTCTGGATATGTTTTGTTCTCTCTAGCAGTATGGGCACCATTTACAAGCGCAAACAATGCGGCTTTGGTCGTAGGAATGTTATTCTGTTACGACTAGGGGCTGTTAACCTTTCACAATGGCTGAAATGTCAACAGACCCTAATTTATTTTCAAAAATTTACTCAAAATAATTTAAATCTGAACTGCTTGTCTATGCTTTTTCTTTTTAAAATAAGTGATTATTTTGATCATTGCATCGAGCTTAAAAGATTTAATAAACAAAAGAACAGGAATCACCTATGTTTAATCCCGAAACACCCATATCTCCTCTACCGTTCAATGATCATCCATTATCGCCAAATGGACGTTTTAACCGTCTGAGTTATATCGGCTGGTACGGATTATTGAGTCTGGTGTGTATGGCTGCTTTTATCGGCATCTTTGCATTCACTGGATTTTTTAGCATGAATCAGGCGAATGTTGATGCAGCTATCATGTCAGTATTTTCAGGTCTCTCGTTTTTTGCCCTGATTGCATTGTGGTTAGTGGCGCTGTATTGTCAAATTGTGTTCTTGATCCGTCGCTTACATGACCTGAATAAAACGGGCTGGCTATGCCTGATCTTACTGGTGCCTATCCTGCAATTCTTCTTTACCTTATATGTGCTACTTGCACCAGGTACACCACATCGTAATGATTATGGTGATATGCGTCCTTCACGTGGCTGGGAAAAGATACTGGCTTGGATCATGATTCTCATCACAGTTCTGATGATGTTTGGCCTATTCACATTTGCTTATTATTTTGCCAGCCCAGACCTTTGGGATATGCCAACACAAATGATTCAAAACACAACTGAATATTTCTAAAGAAGCTTTATATGTGATTAAGGATATGAACAGTATCACTAAAGCTTTTCTTAAACTGTATATCGAGGCGGAGATCTATCCAATTCATGAGATAAATCAGCTATGATAGAACGAATGATTTATTCTCTTTATTTGCATGCAATCATCAACTCCTTTACGACTCGATATACAAGGATTACGTGCTGTTGCCGTCCTTGCAGTAATTATTTTTCATGTTAACAAAGAATGGTTACCATCAGGTTTTATTGGAGTTGATATTTTTTTTGTTATTTCTGGATTTATCATCTCCTCTATTATTTTAAATAATAATAAAAATTTTAGCTTCTTAAACTTCTATAAAAAAAGAATAATTCGGATTATTCCAGCATATTTACTTTTACTCAGCATCTGTGCAATTGTTTCAATAATACTACTCCCAATTTCTGATTTAAGATACTTCCTTGAAAGTTTAAAATATACTCTATATTTTTATAGTAATCATTATTTTTCTACATTTGGCGATTACTTTTCACCAATGTCGGAGGAGCTCCCTCTATTACATACTTGGTCACTTGCTATAGAAATGCAATTCTACTTCATTTTACCAATTCTGCTTACATTTTTTTCTAGAAAAAAAATTAAAGAAATAACAATTATATTAATTGTCCTTCTAACATTATGGGTCGAAATAAAGCTTAACAGAACCAATGAAGACCAATATTTTTCTTTACTATCAAGAATACCAGAATTTCTTATTGGAACTCTAGCCGCCCTACTCGCTAGAAACCCTATCATACAAGAAAAAAAGTTTCTAAGTTTAATTGGAATATTTATTTTACTTCCTTGCTTCTTTTTAATCCCAAATCAACACTTCCCAGGAGTATTAGGTCTAATTCCATCTATTTGCATTGCTTTAATTATTATTCAGAAAGATAGTTTTATTAATAAAATATTAGAAAGAAAATCTCTTGTATTTATTTGAACTATTTCATATTCTCTATATTTAT
>NZ_LZPJ01000104.1:0-64695 GCF_001729365.1 Acinetobacter sp. YK3 | reverse complement strand
GCCAAGATTCTAAAAAGCCCATATCATTGATATGGGCTTTTTATTTTATAAGCATAAAATTCTGTTCTATTCTTATCATTACAATGTATCTGTTCTTCTCATTTCAGATAATCGTATATATTTTATCCATTATGCTATTTTTAATATAAAATCAAATTGAATAACAATGTTAGGGAAAGCACATAATGAAAAAATTTATATTCTGTTTAATATTCCTATCCAGCCCAGTCATGGCCGCCCAAACCACTTGGTATGCAGGTTCTTCTTATAAAGGAACCGTGACTGTGCCAATTGAAAATGGCCCCAATGTGGTCTGGAAGTGTAATGGAAAAGTTTGTACGATGTCTGGCCCTTGGGGAAATGCCCTATCTCTAGACTCTTGTCAAAGCCTCGTGTTACGTATTGGTAAGATTAGTTATTATAAAAACTCGGCGGGTGCAATCTGGAATGCTAAATCGTCTGAATTGACACAATGTAACCAAGTTGCACGTTAATACCCAATATTTTAGTTAAGCGATTATTATTCATACTCATTTTACTTGACGGGCCTGCATTTACCCCCTAAAATTCGTTCCAGATTCTCCCATAGCTCAGTCGGTAGAGCGACGGACTGTTAATCCGCAGGTCCCTGGTTCGAGCCCAGGTGGGAGAGCCAAGATTCTAAAAAACCCACTCTTATTGAGTGGGTTTTTTATTTGCACCCTGTTAAATATATGTTTGAATCAAATCATCTCATCTTTCTGATTATCGGCTTTCTAAGCACAGCTATACTTCTTTTTAGCTGCCTGCGCCCTTTCTTTAGCAAACAAGAATTTTTTGCTCGCCCTGTGATTACTTCATTTGAATCTCGAATGTTTATCCGTTTGCAGCAAGCCTTCCCACAACACCATGTTCTGGCACAAGTGGCGTTTAGCGCACTCATTACCAGTCATCACTACAAAATTCGCAGTAAGTTCAATCGCAAGGTCACAGACTTTGTAGTTTTGGATAAAGAGATGAAGGTACTCGCGATTATCGAGTTAGATGACCCAAGCCATATTGGTAAGGAATTAGAAGATCAGAAACGCGATCAAATGCTGCAAGAAGCAGGCTATCAAGTGCAACGTTATACTCAGATTCCATCGATAAAACAGTTACAGATGGATATTCGATAACGCAGCACTGCTAAGGAGATTATTCAGTTTTTTCTGCTTGATCGGCACTTTTTTGCTGTTCAAATTTTTTGGCAATTTCAGCATGTTGCTGATCATATTTCTTCTTGGTTTGCGCATCACTTTTAGCTGCCAGAAAAGCCATCCCTACAATAAAAATTGGAATCAATAATCCCAAACCCATTAATAACCAAGGAACTGATTTTTTTTCAACAGGCTGCTGGCTCATAAGCGATTTAAACTCAAACGACATCAATTTTAACAAGTGCAACAATATAACAAAAAAGAGCCTCGATAAAGAGACTCTTTTTTGACATTTAGATCGAAATAAAAACTAAATTTAGAACTTACCTGTACAGTGCGGACTTTGGCTGGCATCTTTCTGGGTATCAGTCAAAACAACACCCGTACCCGCTGACATATTGGCCTGAATAAAGTCTACTGCATTTGCATTTTCACATACAATTGCTTGTGTATGTGTCGCATTAGGTACAATCGTTAATTTATAGCCTTTATCGTAAGCTGCTTGCGGGAAAAACTTCAAAGCATTGGCTTTCATATTTGCCCATAAGCCTTGTGTAACCACTGGCAATACAGCCTGATCCTTCTCACCTTGAATCATAAATACAGGAGTTTTTATCACTTTTGCTGCTGTCGCATTCGTCGCTGGTTGAGTTGATTCTAAAAAGCTTTGCACAACAGGGTCATTTTTAAATTTATTTAGATCTATCCCATACTGTGCAATTTGATGCGTAGGATCCACTAAAAACTCTAAAATCCCTGCTTTAAATTTCTCTTGTAATCCATTTGCACTATTAGGAGCAGGGTAACTTAAACATGCACCGTCATCCCCTGTACGACCATGAGCCAATTCTGCAATGTCAGCCGCTCCCGAGGTAAAAATCGTCTTCAAATCATAGTTAGGAGATTGTGCCTTAATACCCGCACTTGCTAATGCAGCATATGCTAGCAACTCTGCATAACCATCTGCAATTTCCTCAATTTTTGCCTGACCTTGTTCTGGAGTTAATAACTTATTAGCTACCGCATAACGCACTTGCTGCAAGTTTTCATCTAATTTATTCACCCCTTTAGGTTTTCCATTGGCATCCAGATTGAATTGAGGGTCAATATAAATCTGAATAATTGTTCCTAAGCTAGAGGCTGGCGCGCCCGCTACAGCACCTTTATAACTTGTATCAGTATTAGCAAACTCAGCAGTACCTAATGAAGCATGACCACCTTGAGATTGACCAATCGACATCCAGTCTCCTTTCAATTGCGACCCGTAATGGTCTTTTGCAGCTCGTACCGCAGCAATCGCAGATTTTGCTTCGCTGGCTAAGTTCAGATAAGGATGAACCCCTGGTGTACCTAAACCTTCATAGTCAGGCGCAACAATGACATAACCTGCCGCTAATAAAGTATCAGCAAGGATTTTAAAACGTGGATTAATTAGATTTTTACTTGGTGCACAATCATCCCCCACACCAACTGTTCCATGCTCCCAAACCACGACGCGATAACCATCTTTAGGTTGAGCTACTTTCGGAAATAACACCATTGCTGTCGCAGTAGCGGTTTTACCTTGTACATTCGCCATGTTATAGGTCATGACTTTAATAGATGAAGCATTATTTACTGTATCAATGGCATAATTGCTTTCGAATAGGTAAGTTTTATTTGAATCACTACCCGTATAACGATCATCATTGTCATTACATGCAGTTAAAAATAATGCAGAAATTGAGAACGTCATTGCCAATACGATCTTAGACCGTTTCATAAAATATCCTTTTAATGCTTGTGTTATTTTTGTGCATGAAACTACATGCCACCTTATTAAGGCATAAAAAAAGTGCCCTGCATAGGACACTTTTCAACTAGATAGTCAGATTAAGCTATTAATTCTAAAAAAATTCCGATAAAAATAATCATCCCTACCCAGCGATTGTGACGGAATGCCCAAAAACAGATTTGTGGATCACGATCTTTGGTTTTTATCGCCTGATAAATAAAATCACCCGCGACCACGCACAATGCAATCAAGCCAAAGGGCAATAAAAGATTTTCCAAATACAAGGCACTGCCGATCAAGATCAGGCTCATGACCTGAAGCAGACCAATTATCTGGATATCATAACGACCAAATAAAATAGCAGTCGATTTCACCCCAATTTTTAGATCATATTCACGATCTGTAATTGCATATTGGGTATCGTAGGCCACTGTCCACGCCAAATTACCAAAATAAAGCAGCCAGCAGGTTAAGTCAGGCGTTTGCCCAACAGCCGTATACGCCATTGGAATTGACCACGAGAATGCTGCACCTAAAAATACTTGCGGTAAATTGGTATAGCGCTTCATAAAAGGATAAATAAACGCTAAGAACAATGCCCCAAAAGACCAGTAAAATGATTCAATCGGCAGAAAAAATAACAAGGCAGCACTTGCTAACACCAAGACCAGAAACACAAAAACAGCTTCTCTAGCACGAATAATTCCTGTTGCTAAAGGACGTGTTTTGGTTCGCTCAACATGCGCATCTACTTTACGGTCAGCAAAATCATTAATCGCACAACCAGCGGCACGCATAAAAATAACACCCAAAATCATAATAAACAGGATTTTGATATCTGGAATTCCTTTGGATGCAATCCATAACGCCCACATGGTTGGCCAAAATACTAATTCTGTGCCAATCGGCTTATCAAAACGACAAAGGTAATAATAGGCTTCTAAACGTTGTCGCCAAGTCGTGTGTTGCACTGTTTCCATGATAATCCTTAGGCGTCAATGCTGTTGAATAAACTGTTCAAATGCGGGTAAAAACGTTTCCTGCACAATAAACTTACAACCATGCCAAGTATAGCAACTCTGACGTGTCCATCCCTCTTCAAGATAAATGACGCGTCTCTCGCAAGCTGGACTGGTTCTCTGAAACAGAAACCAGCCAATCGGTTTATTACCAATATGCTGAAATAATCTCGCCTTTTTTTGCAAGCTTAAAATTGGAAAAATACTTTTTGCTTTTACCCAAGCCTGCTCTTCGCTGCCATAAAGATTGGTTTCTCGAACCCATGCCACATGCTGTGCTGGCATTTTCATCCACTGACTGTCATTCAAAGTCAGGCGCTGATAATGTTCTTTAATGCGTTCAACATGAAATTGACCTTGTCCTAAATCAGTTAACTGTTGGGTCAATGACCCTGATGCGTACAACCATTTTTTTAATACTGTAGGAAGCTCTTTTCCTTTTATTCTGTTTGGTCGTAAATTTCGCATGCTTGGCTCACTAAAAACATCGCGATTAGTGTACATGATTTTTTTTCAAAAAAGAGTATGACTTTCAACCGAATCAAAAACATAAAAAAGCTCGCCGAAGCGAGCTTTTCTGAATCAGGGATGTATTACAGGCTGTAGTACATATCAAATTCAACTGGGTGAGTCGTCGTGTTAAGACGACGTACATCTTCAGTTTTAAGTTCGATATATGCATCAAGCATTTCTTTAGTGAACACGCCACCTTTTAACAGGAACTCATGGTCATTTTGAAGTGCTTCAAGTGCCATATCCAAGCTGTGAGCAACAGTTGGGATTTTTGCTTCTTCTTCAGGAGGAAGATCATATAAGTTTTTATCAGCAGCTTCACCTGGGTGGATCTTGTTTTGGATACCATCAAGACCAGCCATCAACAATGCCGCGAAACCTAAGTACGGGTTCATCATTGGATCTGGGAAACGTGCTTCAATACGCTTGCCTTTCGGGCTAGAAACATAAGGAATACGAATCGAAGCAGAACGGTTACGTGCTGAGTAAGCAAGCATAATTGGCGCTTCAAAATGTGGAACCAAACGCTTATACGAGTTTGTAGAAGGGTTTGTAATCGCATTCAATGCACGAGCATGCTTGATCACACCACCAATGAAGAACAATGCCATTTCTGATAAACCAGCATATTCATCACCAGCAAACAAGTTCTTGCCATCTTTAGAGATTGACATGTGAACGTGCATACCAGAACCGTTATCACCTACCATTGGTTTAGGCATAAAGGTTGCTGTTTTTGCATATTGGTGAGCAACGTTCCAAACTGCATATTTGAACTGTTGTACTTCGTCAGCTTTACGAACTAAAGTATTGAAGCTTACACCAATTTCTAACTGGCAAGATGCAACTTCGTGGTGATGTACTTCTACACGACCTGGGCCCATGATGTCTTCGATTTTTGCACACATATCAGCACGCATATCTTGTGAAGAATCAACAGGAGGAACTGGGAAGTAGCCACCTTTCACACGTGGACGGTGACCAGAGTTACCAGCTTCATAGTCTTTACCAGTCGACCAAGCTGCTTCTTCAGCGATCAATGTGTGGCGCGCGCCAGACATGTCGATGTCCCATTTCACTTCGTCGAAAACGAAGAATTCTGGTTCTGGACCAAAGAATGCAGTATCACCGATACCTGTAGATTTTAAGTATTCTTCAGCACGACGAGCAATTGAACGTGGGTCACGCTCGTAACCTTGACCAGTTGATGGCTCGATAACGTCACAAGTCACAACAACAGTCGGTTCAGCAAAGAACGGGTCAAGGAAACCAGTTTCAGCATCTGGACGTAAGATCATGTCAGACGCTTCAATGCCTTTCCAGCCAGCAATTGAAGAACCATCAAACATTTTACCGTCTTCGAATGTATCTTCATCAATGGTATCAGCTGGGTAAGTTACGTGCTGTTCTTTACCCTTAGTATCAGTAAAGCGAAAATCGACCCATTTTGCGCCACTTTCTTTGATGAGTTGAAGGACCTTGTTCGCCATGCTCATTTGCTCCAATGAAATTTTTATGCACTTGTTAAGTGCGTGTTAGGTGTTGATGTATAATTAGCAATTATCATACCAACAATTTTAAAGCATACCTAAAACATTGAATTACTTATAAGTAATCATGATTTAGGCTCCTTGTCTTGAACTCATTATACTGTTTGCTTGTGTAAATGCACCATATTCACACATTTTCAAATTATGGCATATTTAAATAGCTCACTATCGCCCCAATTTGGTGCAAAATTGTTGCACTGATATAACACACTGCATCAATTTCAAACAATCGCTCATGATCATAATACTTTCTTATATAGAATGCTGAGATTCTTATCGGATAACACGAAAAATAATCGCATCTTTTACAGCCTTTTGTTCAATGAATGTTTTGGTTTATTTCAACAAATAAAATTTGTTGCTTAACCTATTCATCCATAGACGATATTCTTTATTTAAAATCTAATTAATATTTTTCATTTCTATGAATTTTTCACGAGATGCACGATTTAACAGTTGTTTGAGCAGCAACTCAAACCCGTTCGCGTAGAGCTGTGATTATCGGACGGAAAACAAATTTTACTATTCATGTTCTTTTTCATTCACTTTTTTTATACAGGCCAAACTTGCTTTTACAATTAAAAAAAACTAAAAATCGTATACATAAATTTTTATTATTAATAAACAAACTCAAAGTTATGTTTATAAAAACTTAAAATCATTCAAGGATTTGATTAATGAAATATGACTTTGAACGATCGGATAAAGCTTTTTTTGGCCATCCCAAGCCTTTACAAACGCTTTTTTTCACCGAGCTTTGGGAAAGATTTTCCTATTATGGTATCCGACCTTTACTGATCCTTTATATGATTGCCATGGTCAATGACGGTGGTCTGGGACTTGATCGACCCACTGCCGCAGCGATTGTGGGATTGTTTGCAGGTTCCATGTATTTAATGACCGTTTTTGGTGGATGGATTGCAGATAATTGGTTAGGTCAAGCACGTGCTGTCTGGTATGGCTCTCTTATTATTGCCTTAGGTCATCTCTCAATTGCGCTTACACCTGTTTTTGATCAGTCTTTCTTTTACTTTGGTTTAGTACTTATTGTTTTAGGTTCTGGACTATTTAAAACATGTATTTCGGTGATTGTTGGAACTTTATATAAAGCTCAAGATGCAAGACGTGATGCAGGCTTTTCCATTTTCTATATGGGAATTAATATGGGGTCATTTATTGCCCCGCTTATTACAGGGCTTTTAGTAAGAGATCATGGCTGGCATTTAGGCTTTGGTATTGGTGGCCTTGGGATGCTCATTGCTTTATTAATTTTCCGTTTTATGGCAATTCCCCAACTCGAAAATTTTAACAAGTTACGTCAAGAAACCAACAGCTGTAGCAAACCTGTCGTAGAAAATAAAAATGCACCTAAAATTGTATTTAGCTTCTTATTCGCGGTTACAGTTGTTATTGCATTAACGTTCTTTGGCATCATTCACATCAACCCTGTCGCTGTCGCGACCTACTTAACTGTAGGGATTGGTATAGGAATTATTGCCTATTTTGCGTATTTACTGCTTTTCCTCAATTTAGATCAAAATGACAAATTTAAAATTATCATTTGTTTTGTTCTATTGATCACTTCTGCCCTTTTTTGGTCCGCTTTTGAGCAAAAGCCAACTTCATTTAATTTATTTGCTCAGGATTATACCAACCGCAATGTTTTAGGTTTTGAGATTCCAACCGTATGGTTCCAGTCGATTAATGCCCTCTTTATTATTATTTTTGCTCCAATTGCTGCATGGCTGTGGTCAAGACTAGGCAAATCGAACAAAGACCCTAGTTATATCTCAAAATTTATTATTGCACTTTTACTGGCAGCAAGCGGATTTTTACTGATGTCACTGGCTAGCCATTTTGCCATTAGCGATGGTCTGGTTTCACCATTGTGGTTAGTCGGTGCTTTATTGCTACTCACTTTAGGAGAGCTGTGCCTAAGCCCGATCGGTTTATCGACCATGACCAAACTTGCTCCAGATGTCATTCGTGGACAAATTATGGGACTATGGTTCACGGGTTCAGCTTTAGGCAACCTCATGGCAGGTTTGATTGGTGGACAAGTCGCGGCAGATGCTATCGAAAATTTACCCACCCTATTTATGCGCTGCGTATTGGCCTTAGTTATTGGCGCAATCGTGTTATTTTTATTAAAGAAACCAATGAACAAATTAATGGGCAAAAGCACCAGCAAAGTTCAACCTGATTTGGAAACGATATGAACGACTTAACTGTTCCAGAAAAACTAGTGAAACTTCGTGAACTCATGATCCATCAACACGTTGATGCTCTGGTCGTCATGAGTGCAGATCCACATATGTCAGAGTATTTACCAGACTATTGGAAAGCGAGGCAATGGTTAAGCGGTTTTAGTGGCTCTGTCGGTACCCTAGTTGTAACCCAAAACTTTGCCGGACTCTGGGCTGATGGGCGTTATTGGGTACAAGCCGAACAACAACTCGCTGGAACTGGCTTCCAATTACAAAAATTGACCAGTGATGAATCTTCGACACATCTGGCCTGGATGGAGAAAAATCTAAAATCTGGCTCGGTCATTTCAGTTAATGGACAAACGCTTTCAATCCAGCAGTTTAAGGCATTGGAAAATACGGTAAAACAACACGACTTTAAGCTTGAAACACAGCAAGATTTAATCGGCTTGATCTGGTCTAATCGTCCAGAACTTCCTTCAAAAAATATCCATTTAATGCCTGAAGGCTTAAATGCTCTATCTCGTAAAGAAAAAATTCAGGCAATACGAGAAACTTTAAACAGTAAGGCGATTGAAGGCCATTTCATTTCATCTTTAGATGATATTGCATGGGTGTTAAATGCACGAGGACAAGATGTAGAGTACAACCCTGTATTCCTTTCACACCTATATATCAGTTCTCAACAGACTGTTTTATTTGTTGATCGCAATAAGGTAGACCTCACCACACAAGAAGCGTTCAAAGCTGATGGTATTGAGATTCGTAACTATCAAGATACCGCTAGATTTTTAGCGAATATTTCTGATGCGTCTGTACTGCTAGATCCAGCCAAAGTATCGATTGATCACCAACAAGCTATCGCAAATGATATTCAGGTTGTATACGACATCAACCCAAGTACACTTTTTAAATCACGCAAGCATGAAAGTGAAATTGCACATATCCGTCATGCCATGCTTAAAGATGGAGTTGCCCTTTGTCATTTCTTCCACTGGCTAGAACAAGCACTTCATCATCAAGAGAACATTTCTGAACTAACCATTGATGAGAAAATTACTGCCTTTCGAGCTCAACAAGATGGATTTATAGGCCCAAGTTTTTCAACGATTGCTGGCTTTAATGCCAATGGTGCATTACCCCACTACCGTGCTACTCAAGAACACTATTCATTGATCGAAGGTGATGGTTTATTACTGATTGACTCTGGCGGACAGTACGTAGATGGAACAACGGATATTACTCGTGTTGTTCCCGTTGGGACACCAACACAACAACACAAACGTGACTATACGCTGGTTTTAAAATGTCATATTGCTTTAGCAAAAACCATTTACCCAGAAGGTTTAGCTGCACCTTTACTCGATTCAATTTGTCGTCATACTTTATGGCAACAGGGTTTAGATTACCGTCATGGCACAGGTCACGGCGTAGGTTTTGCGCTTAACGTTCATGAAGGGCCGCAAGTACTTTCTTATTACGCGCCGATACATGCCTATAGCAAATTGCGTGAGGGAATGATTATCTCCAATGAACCGGGGCTATATCATGAAGGTAAATACGGCATTCGCATCGAGAATCTGGTTGCAAACCAGCTGCACGGTGGTTTTGAAAAAACCTACGGTGAATTTCTAGAGTTTGAAACACTCACACTTTGCCCAATTCATTTAGATTGTATCGTTGTTGATATGCTAAGCAATGAAGAGAAAGACTGGTTAAATCACTACCATCAGACCGTTCAAGAAAGGTTGGCTGAATATCTCTCTGGAGAGGTTTTAGACTGGCTGATTTATAACACCCGTAAGATTTAATCTTCTTCCATGACTGAGGCAGAATCGTTTTTTATTTCTAAAGAAAAGCCTATTCTGCCTTGATTGTTTTCATCCCTATTTTCAAAGTACTTGGATACCCATTAAAGCTTTTTCCTGCAAAGTTGTAATGAATGAAATAGTTAAACTGGTCACTTCATTTTTTGTTATATTAGCCGCTTAGATAGCGGCTTTATTTTTGTTCAATAAATTGGGCATTAATTTCAAAATGGGTAACCAAACGGGTATTCAAAACAGCACTATTTAAAAATACATTAAATATCAAGAGGTTTAGCTAAAAATGCTTCTAATGATCGACAATTACGACTCTTTTACCTACAACATCGTCCAGTATTTTGGCGAGTTAAATCAGGAAGTAAAAGTAGTTCGCAATGATCAAGTCTCATTAGAGGATATTGAACGATGGCAGCCAAAATATTTAGTGATTGGACCGGGGCCATGTTCTCCAAGTGAAGCAGGAATTTCTATTCCAGCGATCAATCACTTTGCAGGAAAAATTCCTTTATTGGGCGTGTGCTTAGGTCATCAAGCAATTGGACAGGCATTCGGTGGAAATATTATTCGCGCAAAAACCGTAATGCATGGTCGCTTATCCGATATGCATCACACAGATAAAGGGATTTTTAGCAATCTCCCTTCTCCATTTGCAGCGACACGTTATCATTCACTGGTGATTGAGCAAGAAACATTACCAGAATGTCTAGAACTAACCTGCTGGACCAATCAGGCTGATGGCACGATTGAGGAAATTATGGGTGTTAAACATAAAACCCTTCCAGTTGAAGGTGTTCAGTTTCACCCTGAATCAATTTTGAGTGAGCATGGGCATCAAATTTTTAAAAACTTCCTAGAGCTTTATGCTTAAACCAAAACTGACTTTTTAATTTCAGTATTAATACAGCCTGTTGCCATCCAATAGGCTGTTTTTATTTTGAACATATAAAAACAATATACAACTCATACAAACTGATTATTTTTTAAGCTTTAAAATTAAAAGACGATCTATTACTTTAAAACAAATCATTCTTTTTCAATAATTAATCCACTTTTCACAGAATAGAAAAAGTAAAGGTGCGATAGGATTTCGGATTGAACAGCGTCCTTTTTACTTTTTTAGATTAACTATAGTCATAGGAATGATTAAGTTTCAGGGCTGCTGGATGGTAGAATCTACGCCATTATTTTTAGCACTCCCTGAAATATCAATCAGGACAACCTATAGTGAATATCTTGGTTTTATTGAATATTATTGTTTTTGTCCTGCTCATGGCAGGATTGTTCTTTTCCTACCGAAAAGATTGGAGCCTTTCAAAAAAAGTTCTGATCGGTATGGTGGTGGGTATCATCTACGGTCTGGCACTTAAAACCATATATGGTGATGGTCAGATCATTGAACACTCTGTCGCATGGTTCAACCTTGTAGGTAATGGTTATATCCAGCTATTACAAATGGTGATCATGCCGCTGATTTTCGTTTCAATCGTCAGTGCCGTGGTGAAATTACATCAGACAACATCGCTTGGAAAAATCAGTGTCTTAGTGATTGGTATCCTGTTAGCAACCACGGCGATTGCCGCGCTGGTGGGTGCCACCGTGACTAACCTATTTGGTTTAACCGCCGAAGGTCTGGTACAAGGTACCCAAGAAGCTGCTCGTTTAGCTGCGATTCAAAGTCAATATATTGGGCAAGTCACCGATCTAGATATACCAAAACTTCTGCTTTCTCTACTTCCTCAAAATCCATTTGCTGATTTAACAGGTATTCGTCCTACTGCCATTATCAGTGTGGTGATTTTCGCTGCATTTTTAGGTGTTGCGGCTTTAAAGCTGATGGATAAAGACCCTGTAAATGGCGAAAGAATCAAGCATGGTATTGAAGCATTACAAGCGCTCGTAATTAGTCTGGTTCGTTTGGTAATGCAATTTACACCTTATGGTGTACTGGCCTTAATGGCCAAAATGGTCGCAACAGCCAATCTTGCCGATATCGTAAAATTGGGCGAATTCCTTGTTGCTTCATATCTCGGCCTTGCGATTATGTTCCTGGTCCATGCCTTGATTTTAGTGTTTGTACGCATCAATCCAGTCGACTTTTTCAAGAAAGTCTTCCCAGTCTTGAGCTTTGCTTTTATTAGTCGCTCAAGTGCAGCCAGTATTCCACTGAATATTGAAGCACAAACCAAGCAATTGGGTGTACCTGAAGGAATTGCCAGCTTTTCCGCTTCATTTGGTGCAACGATTGGTCAAAATGGTTGTGCAGGTTTATATCCTGCAATGCTTGCTGTCATGGTTGCCCCAACCGTTGGTATCAACCCGATGGATCCATTATGGATTGCGCAACTGGTTGTCATCGTAACGCTTAGTTCAATCGGTGTTGCTGGTGTAGGTGGTGGTGCGACATTCGCTGCCTTAATCGTGCTCCCTGCGATGGGCTTACCAATTACTTTGGTGGCTTTACTGATTTCAATCGAACCTTTGATTGATATGGGACGTACCGCATTAAATGTAAATGGTTCAATGACCGCTGGCACAGCAACCAGTCAATTATTGGGAGTAAGAGATCCTCAACCCGATAATGATGCTTAAATCGTATTAAAATAAAAAAAGCCAACAACAATGTTGGCTTTTTTTATGACTGGTAAATTACAACTTCAATTGTTGCACGATGGAGCCATTTTGTTTTGCAACTAAAGACTCACACAGTTGGATCCGTTCTTTGGTTTGATTTAAGCCCCGTTCGACCCCGACCAGTTCTTTGGTTCTCGGTGCGAAGAAATTATTCAACTGTGTCGCTTCCTGTTGGGTACATGCAGCGCCACTAAACAATGCAGGGAAACGTCCCGCAGAAGACTTCCCTAAACGATCAAATACTGCATCATGATTTATTTTAAACCATGACCACAATCCACCTTGCTCACCGCTATAGTTATTGATGGCATTGATCACCGTACGTACTTCCCCCACCTTTACACGCGGATCAAGAACGAGCTGGCGAGCCTGCTGACGTGTATCTGCCTGATTGGCTGAGCCTAAAGCCGATAGAATTGCCAGACGTTGTGTCGGTTGAGTAATGCGTTGTAACTCCCCTGCTAAACGATCAAATACAGGCTGTCCTTTTTCTTGAACCCGTACTGCCAGAATCGTAGGTAATAATTCTGGTGTAAGTTGGGCAAAGTTCAGTTGCGTCTGTTCAAATAAAACATCCGATTGCTTTAAGAGTTTTTGACGAACTTCTGGTACCTGAATATCCAGTGCAAGGAACTGCGCCAACTCACTACGCCATAAGCTATCCTCAGCAGATTCACCTGCTTTACTGGTATAGCCCAGCTGATTCAATTTTGGTAAATACAAATTCGCCAAAACCTTTCTCAAGTGTTCACGTTCTGCCTCGGTCTTCAACACATGACGTTGTATGGCGCTAAGCTGCTGAAATAATGCAGTACTGATTTGGCGGCTATTCGAGTGAGCAAACTTCTTCGCAACATCTACCACCGCCAACAAATTAATATCACCATGATTAAATGCTGCCGAAATCGCATAAGCATAGGCCAATTGTTCAGTATTGGAGAGTTTTGCTGTTGCTGCTGTCAGACGAGCAAGTTCCTGTTGGGGTAAACTAAATTGGTAATAGCCTGCTGCATCTGCATTTGGAATATACCAACTCTTGATCGTTGCACCTTTGAGTTCAATTTTGGCTTCGGCTTGATCAATCAGTTCACATTGGACTTTGCTTACCGCATTTGGAACTTCATAGCGTACACATAATGGTACGCCCCAAAGGCTATTGGCATCCCCTTTTGAACCGACTGGTAGATAGCGAGTTTGTTTCACATTTAAAAAGACTTTATTACCTTGTTGCTGCAATGAGGTATTTAGCAAAGGTACGCCCGGTTGATCAATAAAACTTTTTACCGCTTTGCTAAAACGCTCAGCCTGACCAGACTGTTCTGCAAGGGAACTGATTAAATCATTGGCGGTGGCACTACCATATTGATGCTTGTTAATATAATTCCGTACGCCTTGTTTGAATTTTTCCTCACCTAAATAACTTTCAAACATATTTAAAACAGCCGCGCCTTTTTGATAGGTAATACCATCAAAAGCAGTTTGAATATCGGCATTACTTAAAATTGGCTGGCGGATACGGCGTACACTCACCAAGCTATCGCTTTTCATTGCACCTGCTGTATCTACGACTCGCTCTAGATCAGCATTGAATTCAGGGTGCAATTGTTGGGTGATTTTACTTTGCATCCAAGTGGCAAAAGATTCATTCAACCACAAGTCATCCCACCACGGCATCGTTACCACATCGCCAAACCATTGATGCGCCAATTCATGTGCATTGACATTAAAAGAGCCCTGTACAAATGACACAGGTGAATCTTTGTCTAGCAGCATCAAATAATCTCTAAAGGTAATCAATCCGGGATTTTCCATTGCACCCGCAGCAAAGTCTGGTGCAGCAAGTAGGTCTAATTTGTCGAAGGGATAGCCAAAAGCGAAATAATCTTCTAGTGTTTTTAAAATTGCAGGGGTTTCCGATAAAGCATGCTGCATTTTTGCAGCCTTACCATCTGGTGCAATCCCGCGCAGTTGAATGGCATCTTTGCGCCATTGTGTTGCAGCAATATCTGGCCCTTTCTGTAATTGCCAAGGCCCAACTGCCAGCGCAAGCAAATAAGTTGGTAATGGTTTAGTCTGTGCAAAACTTAAAGTCTTCCAACCTGACTGGTCGGTCTGCTCCGATGTCTGATTGGTATTGGCAAAACCTGAATATTTCTCCGGAATGGTCAGACGAATATTAAACGGCGTTTTAAAACGTGGTTCATCGAAAGATGGAAATGATTGACGGGCACTAATGGCTTCCATTTGAGTCATGACATAAGGTTTACCTTCAAACTCAATTTTATAAATACCATCAAGTTGCTGATCATAATCTGCATTAAAATCCAGTACTAAACGATATTGCCCAGCAGCTAAGGTCTTGGCAAATTTAATCACACTCACACCATCAACTTCTGAAGCCTGTTCATATTTGGCTTTGGTTTTCTGTCCATTTACGGAGCTAATACTCGCCTCTTTTACCGACAAGGATTTGCCATGAATCCACAGATGGTCGGTCGCTTGGGTGAGTTTTAAATGAATGGTGGTTTTGCCCGTATACCCTTTTTGAGCAGGATCAATTTTAAAGTCTAAATCATAAGATTCAGGCACAACCCATTCAGGTAATTTTCCAATTGGAATTTGTTCTTTGCTATTTGATGCAAAAATCTGTGTTGCGGATAAAGAAATTAATGTCGTAAGTAGCAATCGTTTTTTTAATGAAGGTTTGACCAACATAGGAGATCTGTCCTCTGTAGTTTTTAAAATAAAAAGACGCAGCAAATGGTGTACCACTTCGCTGCATCCACACATCATTGTTAGAATTTATAATTAAACTCCAGCCAGCCCTGACGGCCGAATGGTGAATATGATCCTACTGGATAATATGGCCATCCGCCTGTGTCATCACGTTTTACTTTGTCAAACAGGTTATTCACAATAATTGATGCAGAGGCTTTTGGCGAAATTTGATAGGTTCCGCTCCAATTGACCAAATAGGTCGGGCTTAAGTAAGCCGTTTGATTCCCGTTTGGAATCTTGCCATAGCGATTCACCAGAACTGTCGATGCCCAATCACCTCGATTCCAACTGAGGCTGGTATTGAAACGGTCTCTCCAATCTGGAATGGTTAAGTCTTTAAGATAATTATCTTTCTCGCCGTCTTTAGATTGTTGATATTCACGTTCAAGCACGCGGCTATAATTCACCGTCCACAGGAAATTACCCAGATTTTCTGTTTTCCAGCGCCATTTGCTGGTGAAATCAATCCCGCGAGTATGATCTGAAGCGGCATTGATCGGCACAATATTAATATTCTTAATCACATTTGGATCAACCACTGCATTTGCAGGATTCCGTTCTACACGCGCTAAAGCATCAATACATTGTGCCGAGTTGATATCTTGTGCACCCAAACGACAAGCAGCTTCTTGACGTAAAATTTTATCTTCACTTAAATTGGTTACCAGATTATCAATTTTGATATCCCAATAATCGACGGAAATATCAAACTTATTACTTGGTGACCAAACAAAACCTGCACCATAAGATTTACCCTCTTCTGGCTTTAAATCCTTGTTGCCCGTTAAGGTGTAGTTTGCCCCTGGTGAATAATCTTTAAAACTACATTTATCTAAAGCTTGTCCAGTCTGACTGCAACGTAAATAATCGGTGGTACTTGGGAAATAACCTTTTTGTTTATTTAAAAACAGATAATTCATATCTGGTGCGCGGAAACTAGTCGCGTAGTTACCTCGAACCAATAAGGTTGGATGTGGCCTAAACTCAAGTCCTGAACCAAACGTGAATTTATCAATACTGTTATCTGACAAAGCATAGCGGTCATAACGTCCAGACAGCGTTAAATTTAATGGCTTTGCTAACGGTAAGAATAATTCCGTACCCAGTGCTTGGCGTGTACGCGCCCCACCATATTCACCACTAGAAGTCGCATTATAGAAGTCACCATTTTCTACCGCCTTATCTGGTTTGATTTTAAAACCTTGACGCCCAATTTCTGCCACAGCAGCCAGCTTGGCCGTTCCTGCTGGGAGTTCAAACACATCACCATTGGTACTTAAAGTTAAGCTCTGTGCCCAAGACTTGTCTTTTTCTTCTGTCGTACCCGAAATAGCTCTAAATTCACTGGCTGTCAGTGGTCGACTTAAACGATCCAGATTCGGTGAATAAATCGGAATACCATCCTGATCTGTCCCCAATTGCTGGCCTAAGAAATATGCATCAACATTCGAGCGTACCAGACCTTGTTTGCGTAATTGACTGGTATAAATCGAGCCATTATAGGCAGCTTCATAACGCCAGCTGCTGTCTCCAATATCACCACGAATACCAAAATTTAAATTTGTAGAGAGCTCTTTCCATTTTTTATTGGCTTGCTCAACATCCCCTAATTCTTCTGGCGCAAAACGTCGTGTCCAGATTTCATAATTTCCTGTGTCTTGATTAAGAAAATAGCCGCTACTTGCACCTAAGGATGTCCATATCGGGCCACGGGTATTATTTTCAATTTGATTGGCACCAATCAAAACATCTGCGAAAAATTGTGTTTTTTCATCCAACTCATAATCCAAACCGAGATAGCCATTTTGGCTGCGATTCTTGGTTTGAACCGTCCAATAGGTCGGTCGTGCTAATCCACTGGCACAGTTATCTGCACCTGTTTTTCCTATATTCTGGACTGATCCTTTAAATAAGCCATCAAATGCATCACAACCACCGATTGAGAGATATTGTCCTGTCTTGGCATTTTTACGCCCAACGATCGTGTCTGGCTTTTCCCCCAAACGTGTTCGGCTCGTCATAAAGTCACGATCCGCTGCCCAAATCGGTTCACGCCCACTCAGCTCAAGTCCATACACCAGATTTAACTTATCCAGTGTTTTACTGCCACTCAGTTGTAAACGTAGGTTCTCCCCACCTTCTTTGGTTCCACCTGCCTTGATATTAAATTGGGTCCCGTCGGTTTTCTTTTTCAGAATAATATTCACTACACCTGCGATCGCATCTGAACCATAAATCGCGGAAGCACCACCGTTTAATATTTCGATTCGATCAATAATTGCGGTTGGGATATTGGCTAAATTGACAAAATTCACAGAACCATCATATGGCACAGGATAATCAGCCACCCGATGTCCATTGATTAAGGTCAGAGTATGATTCGGTCCTAAACCTCGTAAACTAATTGCATTGGCGGCAGGCGTAAAGGTATTGCCATAGTCAGCTCCTTGCACAAAGCCTGTATTTTGGGTCAGGTTATTTAATGCATCGAAGGCATTGCTAAAGCCCTGCTTTTCGATATCCGCTGCGGTAATCACGGTTACACTGGTTGGACCATCTTTTTGAGCTTTGGAAATACGTGAACCTGTGACTGCTACACGCACCACTTTATCCGATGTTGCCTTGCTTTGTGGCTGTTCTACATGGGTCTCAGCATAACTTTCTAATGGATGAAGGCATGCAATAAAGACAAAAACAAAACAACCTTTATTTTTAGCAGCCCCAAGATATTTCAAGTAATTTAGGTACATATTTATGGATGAATAAAATGAAGACCGACCTAATATATCCACTTTTATTTAGTTGATTTATACTCATTTTTTCTAGGGATATGTATGATTAAGATATACCAAAAGGTTAATTCCTTATCATAAAAACTCAGAATAAATTAAAACCTTTTTCCAGAAATAAATCGAGCTATTCAAAAATACCATATCAGAGAAGCAGCAAAATTTTTAAAACTATGACCGAACAACAAAAAACTTTGTTTATTTTCTGATAACATAGCTCGCAGCTAGTGAATCATGGATCACAAAAAGCCAAACCATCTACTCAGACAACTGACCTCACTCAAAATTTTAATCATTGATGCTGTAACTCATGACTATGAATATCCAACAGGCCCTTAATCACATTACCAAGAACATTCATCTTACCCAGCCTCAAATGGAAGATGTGATGCGCAGCATCATGCAAGGCGAAGCAACGGAAGCGCAGATTGGTGCACTGATGATGGGCTTACGCATGAAAGGTGAAAGTATTGATGAGATCACCGCTGCGGCACGCATTATGCGTGAGTTTGCCATCAAGATTGATGTCAGTGATATTCCGCATCTTGTCGATATCGTGGGTACAGGGGGTGACGGCCAAAATCTGTTTAATGTTTCAACCGCTTCTAGCTTTGTGATTGCCGCTGCGGGTGCAACTATTGCCAAACATGGTAACCGCGGTGTATCCAGTAAATCAGGTTCTTCTGATGTACTTGAGCAAATCGGGATTCAGCTTGACCTGGATATGCAACAAACTGAACGCTGCATCCGTGAAATGGGTGTCGGTTTCCTGTTTGCGCCAAATCATCATAAAGCCATGAAATACGCTATTGGCCCACGTCGTGAATTGGGAATCCGCAGTATTTTCAACTTATTGGGACCATTGACCAACCCTGCTGGCGTGAACCGTTTTGTGATTGGCGTATTCTCAGACGAACTTTGCCGTCCGATTGCTGAAGTATTAAAACAGTTGGGTGCCGAGCATGTACTGGTTGTGCATTCTAAAGATGGTCTGGACGAAATCAGTCTGGCTGCACCTACTGCCGTCGCTGAACTCAAAGATGGTGAAATTACCGAATGGACATTGAATCCAGATGATGTCGGCATTCCATCTCAAACCTTGTCAGGTTTAGTGGTGAATAGTTCAGAAGAAAGCCTAAAACTGATTAAAGATGCACTAGGCCGTAATAAATCCGACATTGGCGAAAAAGCAGCAAATATGATTGCACTGAATGCAGCTGCAGGGATTTATGTAGCAGGCATTACCAAAACCTATAAACAAGCTGTTGAGCTGGCGCAGGATATTCTGTACGGCGGACAAGCGCTCGAAAAAATGAGTATCTTGGCTGAATTTACCAAGACATTGAAACAATATCAGGCAGACTAAGGACTTCTCATGATCGATATTCAAAATACCATTTTAGGTAAAATTGTTGACCGCAAACATGAGGAGCTTGCAGCACGTTTAAAACAACGTAGCTTGCATGATGTTGAACAATGGGCAAAAGAGGCTTCACCTGTACGTGGTTTTGCCAATGCTTTGCAACATAAACGTCCAGCTGTGATTGCTGAAATTAAAAAAGCATCTCCGTCTAAAGGCATTATTCGTGCAGATTTCAATCCAGCAGAAATTGCCCAACAGTATGAACAAGCGGGTGCTGCTTGCCTGTCTGTATTAACGGATGTGGATTTCTTCCAAGGCGCGGATGAAAATATTGCTATCGCACGTAATCACTGTTCCCTGCCAGCTTTACGTAAAGACTTCTTGGTTGATCCTTATAATGTCATTGAAGCACGTGCTTTACATGCAGATTGTATTTTACTAATCGTGGCCTGCCTATCCGATCAACAGCTTGAAGAAATGTCGAAAACGGCATTTGAGCAGCAGTTGGATGTGTTAGTTGAAGTGCATGATGAATATGAATTAGAGCGTGCTTTAAAACTTTCTGAACAATGCATTTTGGGTGTCAACAACCGTAATCTTAAAACCTTTGATGTCGATTTAAATACCTCATTGCGTTTAAAGAAATTATTGCCTGCTTCTCGCGTTTTGGTGACAGAAAGTGGTATCGCCACACCTGCTGATGTAGAAATGATGCAAGCCAATGATATTCATACTTTCTTGGTCGGCGAAAGCTTTATGAAGCAACCTCGCCCAGATCAGGCATTTAATGAATTGTTTGGTCAGCCTGAGCAAATCTAAGCCAGTAAGGTTCAAGCTAAGGTTTTATCTTGAACCTTTAAAATGATACTAGAACTAAAATAAGTTCCGAATAAAGAATAAAATTGATGGAACAATATGAATAATTTTTTATTACTCATCGGGTTAATCTTATTAGTGGGTTTCCCTATTTATAGTCATTTGTTTTTTCACGAAAAAATTCAGAGTTTTAAAGACCCAAGAGTTTTTTACTACTTAACGATCATTCCTGGCTGCATTTTGATTGGCATTGCAATGTATTCATCCCCTGCTCAGACTTTAATGACGTCTCAAGCATGTGGTGTAATCGAACAATATAAAAAAATTCAAAAACGAGGAGGACACTTCGAACGGCTAGCAATTGTCATGGACCAATCTGGTTATATTCGCTATTTTGATTTTGATCACACTTTACCGCGTCTCCAAGCAAATCAGCATATTTGTTTTGAACTATACGATCGCTTTAAAAATAAAGGTTTAAATCAATCTCGAATTATAAAAATTATAAGTGAGTCATCATCTTAAAAATAATGCATTTTTAATTTTCAATCCGCTCTAAAAAACTAATCTCCATAGCCTCCTGAACGTAATACAGTTCAAATCATCACAGATTCAGACTATAATTTCACACCTCTCTCGTATCTTGCCTATTTTTCTAACATTATGAGTAAACACGATTCATCGCTTTCTAAAGATCAGTTTAATTTACTGAAAGCCTTTAAAAAGCAAATCTCTAATCCTCAATCCAGCGCGATTGCAAAACAAGCCGAATCGAAAAAGGCTCAAGCTGCTGCTGAAGAATTGGAAGATACAGAACTTTTTAAAAAAGCCCTACTTGGGGTCAAACCAATCGACAATCAAAATATTGCCGATACCAAAGTGACGCGTAGCAAAAAAGTTGATGCCCAAACCTTGGCAAAACGTGCAGCGGCAGAAGGTGGAGCTGAGCAAGAGCTTACAGAGATTTCAGATACCCAAGCGATCTTAAATCCTGTGGCTAGTCAAGCGGCATTAAGCTACCGCATCGCGACCTTACAGCACAAAGTCTTTGAAGACTTAAAAGCCGGTAAAATTCGCTGGTTCGAGGCTGTGGATCTACATGGTTGTACCGTTGAGCAAGCACGTGCAGCGGTTCTGCAAATCATTCAAATGGCAAAAGAAGAAAACCAGAATGTCATCAAGATCGTGCATGGCAAAGGCCCAGAAGCGATTTTAAAAACCTATGTCAATGGCTGGCTGAGACAGCATCGTGATGTACTTGCTTTTGTCAGCGCGCCTGAAAATCAGGGCGGCACAGGCGCTGTTTTAGTCCTGCTTAAACGTGCTGAAAAGAACCCTAAATTCAAACAGTAATCGGCATTTATATCAAAATTAAGATTTTTAATCGTTTTCTGATACAATTGCCGTTTTTGTTCAACCCACCTAAGTGAACATTGTTATGTCTATGCAGCAATCGTACGCAAATATCTTAACTGCCGTTGGCGAAGACCTAAATCGCCCCGGCTTGCAAGATACGCCGATGCGTGCGGCGAAAGCTTTTTCTTTTTTAACTTCTGGTTATAGCAAAACGCTTGAAGAAGTTACGAATAGCGCACTCTTCCCTTCCGATAACCATGAAATGGTATTGGTTAAAAACATCGAGTTTTATTCGCTTTGCGAACACCATTTATTGCCATTTTATGGCCGCGTGCATATCGCTTATTTACCTGAGGGTCAGGTACTAGGCCTATCAAAATTTGCTCGTATTACTGAAATGTTTGCGCGTCGACTTCAAGTTCAAGAGAACCTGACACAGCAGATTGCTGAAGCAGTTGCTCAGGTAACTCAGGCTCGTGGTGTTGCAGTTGTGATTGACTCTGCACATATGTGCATGATGATGCGTGGTGTGGGTAAGCAAGAATCAACCACTCGTACGGTTTCTTTTATCGGTGACTTTAAAACAGATAAAGATACGCGTCGCGAGTTCTTGAGCGCTGTGCCAGAAAGCTATTAATACGAGTACTGCATATGTCATCCATTCAGTTAGCAGGTTTCGGTCATTTAAAAAATGAAGCCAGCGTTGATTACCCTCGACCAGATCGTCTGGTTCAGGGTAATCCTGAACGGCTCACTTATAGCTTGTATGAACATCCGCAGATGGACTGTGGCATCTGGCAGTGTGAAGTCGGTGCATGGAATATTCAATTTGCTGATAACAAGCAAGAATTCTTTCAGATCATTGAAGGCATTGTCCGCATCCATGATGCAAAAACCAATTCCTTTATTGAAGTGACTGCTGGGCAAGCAGGCATTATCCCACCTGCATTTGTGGGAACATTTGAAGTGGTGGAAACCGTCAAAAAATATTACGTGATTATAGAAATCTGATCACTGTGAATTGTACTGATCAAAGCTTTGGCCTCTCTAAAAAAACCGTACATATCCTAAGCCGAATTTATTCCAGTCTTTATGATCTTGCTGTTCGAAATCCCAATTCAAACGCACAGCATCATTTACACTTAAACTATATTGTAGTTGTGTGCCCACTCTTAGATTCCACTGGTTTAAATCTTGCCAATACGGCAATTCTATCTGTACAACGCTGTTGATATTATCTGACCATACATTCATGCACCCCACTGTAGGCCCAGCGCCAACACGCCAACCTTTATCCAAGTCCTTTCCACCTTGAATATGACTTTGTAATTGGGCATAGCACAAATGTCGACGATCATAATCCGCCAGACTATAGCCCACTTGCATATTCAGATTCATCACGCCATGTTGTTGGTCTTCGCTAAACTGGCCTTTCTCAATGGCTTCCTGTTTCCAGCCGAGATTAAAACCCCAAGTTAACGGCGATTTAAAAGGTTGAATCGGGTTATATGAATTGACAGATAAGAGATCTAAATGCTCGAGTTTAAGCTTGTCATCACGATATTGCAGGCTGCCATCCAGAAACAGTAATTGTGTGCCGGTACGATAGCCGCCTTGGGGATCGATCAGATCATGATAAGCCTGACGGTGACCCAACTCAATAAACTTCTGCCCTTGTACTTCACCCACATTTACCGACAAGTTACGCGCATGATGCCCTTCTACAGGCTGCTTTTTCGGTCGGGCTGGTTCCTGACGCTGTTTAGGCACTTCTATCTGGCTACGTTGAGCCAGTAATTGGCGTAATTGTGGCTGAGCAAAATCTGCATCGACCTGATGGCTAATATATTGCAGATATAAATCGTCGTAGGCCATTTCAAGAATTTTGGCCTGCTCAGACGGACTATAATTTTTTAAAACAGGTTCAGCTTGATTAATCTCAGTAAACGCAACTTGATGTGCAACTTTAGCTAAAGGCGTGCCATGCTGCTTGGCTTGAGCAAGTAATTGGGTTTCCAGTGCAGGACGGTAAACCACTTCTTTAACCAGATTTTGTTGGTCAACAGCCTTCAAGGTTTCAATTGGAATGGCAGCATAATTAAACTGCTGTTTTAAGTTTAAATTCGGACGTACCAGATCAATCAGGCCGAGCAAGCGGTAAGCACAGTTATCGCTGACGAAATAATAAGGAAAACTCACATGCTGCATTTCCCAGATATGCTCAACCAGAAAGCGGGTTTCTTCTGGAGTTAAATTCAGCTCATATTCCCATAGATCACGGCTTTCAAAATCGCCATATTCTTTGACCTTACGGTAGTACGGCATCAATGAATATTCACCAGGATACTGTCCAGTTAAGCCTTTCCATGCATAAGACCAGTTATCATCCCCTTTCACCGTTGCAGCGTAATTGACTGCATACGAGACCAAATTAAGCTGTTTCTGATCTTTAGGGTCTAGACGCAATAAAGTATGTCCAAACATGGAACTTGGATTGCCCATAAAGTCAGTGGCATAAATCAGGGTAGCTTTATACGGCTTGATCTGGTTAATCCATTCCTCAAACTCAGTACAATTGACTGGAGGAAGTTGTGTCGACTCAATATTCAACTGCTGCATCAACCAACGGCTTCGTGCAGGAAATTTACACCGTATCGATTGATTATCGGTAGCTTCCAGAAATAAGGCTTTAATATCTGCTTGTAATTCGCTTTTTAAATTCGTTTTGCCATCTTTGGCATAAAAGTAACCTGCATAGCTGACTTCACTATTTTGTTTTTGGTCGGCATACATCAAGCGTTGCCATGTGATTTGCTGGTCTAATTGTTTTTGTTGAGCAAGGTCTAAATATTGCTGTAAATCAGATTCAACCGAGGCATGTGCAAAATGGCACATCAAAGATGCTATCGCAAAAGTAATTAATTTCATTCAGCAGCAAATATTTTTAAGTATAAGGAAAATAGCGATAAGAAAACCCTGCCATTAAGACAGGGTTTTATCATGCAGCAAATTAAACATATGCTTTAAGCACCGCATCTTTTGCCATCACGCCTTGTAAAGCATCTAGAACTTGAAGTGAATTTGTATTTTTGCTTGAGTAAATTTCTGCAAAATTGGCTTTAGATACAGCAAAGAAACGTGCTTTATCATTGGCTTTAATTTGCATTAATTCAGCAAGAACATTTAAGCTTTCGCCTTGACCAACAGCCATATCACGCGCTAAAGCTTCAGCATTTTCATTGGTAAATGTCACCACTTGAGCTGTGACTGTTCCACCCTGACGGCAGCCTAAAGTACCGAAGGTAATACCGAGTAACTGGTTGGTAAAGATACCATTGGTTGTTGCAGCAAGAATTTTAGGTGCAACACCTTTTTTACCCGCCCAAACTTGTGTACCCACACCACACCCCACATCATTATCAGCCATTGCTACAGTTGAACCAGCGGCTAACAATGCAGCTAATGCAATTTTCTTTAACATAGGAACGATCTCCAGTATCAATTATTTTTAACTATTTGTTATCACTATTGTGTTGTGTAATTCTTCTTACACAGGAATTAAAATAACCAGCTTGACTTGTTTTAGCAAATAAATTTTTAAATATATCTGAAATATTTATATCAGGGGCAAAAGCCCCATTCTCTCGACAACTTTAATTTAAGCGCCATATCCCATGTTTATCTCGTGTACCAAGAATCTTTAATACCAAAACCAGACTCAGTAATAATAATAAATACCAAGAGCCTAATTTACCCCAACCCACCATATGCCATGCATCTACCTGACTTGGATAGAGCCAGATTTGATAGAAAGTACTAATGTTTTCAGCAATCCAGATCAGGAAAGCCAACAACAGTAAAATCGGTAACATCGGCACTTTAAAGCGATATTTTTGCAACTGAAAATAAAGTTTGGTCTTCCAGAAAATCACAACACTCCATATAAATAAAGCCACCCGAATATCTGGAATAAAAAACTTAGTCATAAAATTTAAATAAGATAAAACCGCCAGACACAGCATATTGCCAAATTGCGGTAAATATTCAAAAGAGACCTGATAAAGCCGTAATGACCGAGCGAAAAAACTGCCCACGGCTGAATACATAAATCCAGCAAAGAGTGGCACAGTCCATAATTTAAAAATAGCTGGTTGCGGATATTGCCAAGATGCAATCGCAGGATGGGTCAGGAATATCTCCATGCCCATTGCCATGATATGAAATAAGGCAATAACCTTCGCTTCTGCCCATGATTCTAACTTTAAATAAACCAGACAAACCTGAATGATGAGGGCATAAAACAGCAAATAATCATAACGAAAGAAGCCCCAGTACTCATAACTTCCCATGGGTGCAGTGACTGCAAATGCGATCAGCAACAATAACCCAAATAAGGCAGCCGAAGCTGCCTTAGTAATAAAACTGAGTGGTAATACAATAAACTGCACGAAACTGATCCTAGCCTGTTTAACGTTGAAGTGTCTGTTAAATATCAGCCTAAATATTTCGCGCTGTATTCATGTACTGTATCCACAAAAATTTTCGGTTGAGCCGGATCGACCCACTGGGTAATACCATGACCCAAGTTGGCGATATAACCTGTTTTCTCACCATTGGCATAGGCATCATCCAACATGGCTTTGACCGATTTCTCAATCGAAGCAGCTGAACCATAAAGTACGGCTGGATCTAGATTACCCTGTAAGGCAGCACGTCCTGCAATAACATCTCGTGCGGTATAAAGCGGTGTAGTCCAGTCTAAACCAAATGCATCTGCACCCGTAGTCAGCATATTCTCTAACCACTGTCCGCCACCTTTGGTAAAGACAATAATCGGAATACGGCGACCATCTTTTTCTCTTTGCAATCCAGCAATGATTTTGGTCATATAATTCAATGAGAACTCAACATATTCTCTATGCGCCAGCGCACCGCCCCAGCTATCAAAAATCTGGATCGCCTGAGCACCTGCATCAATCTGAGCATTGAGATAGTCAATCACTGAATCTGCAAGATGATCCAATAACGCATGCAACACTTCTGGCTGTGCATACATCATATTTTTGGTGAAACGAAACTCTTTACTTGAGCCACCTTCAATCATATAAGTGGCTAAAGTCCAAGGGCTGCCAGAAAAACCGATTAATGGCACTTGCCCATTTAAAGCTGAACGAATGGTCGATACCGCATTCATCACATAAGCTAAATCTGACTTGGCATTTAATTTCGGCAGATTTGCGACATCTTGTTCGGTACGTACTGTTTTATGAAACTTTGGGCCTTCACCAGTTTCAAAATACAGACCTAAACCTAAAGCATCAGGAACAGTTAAAATATCTGAGAATAAAATTGCTGCATCTAACTCATAACGACGTAGTGGCTGCAAAGTCACTTCACAAGCAAATTCGGTATTTTTGCATAAAGAGAGGAAATCACCTGCTTGTGCACGCGTTTCCCGATATTCTGGTAAATAACGCCCTGCTTGACGCATCATCCATACAGGTGTGGTGTCTACAGGTTCACGTAATAAAGCTCGTAAAAAACGATCATTTTTCAACGTTGTCATTACCAATCTCTAAATTTTTTCATATAAAGCGCATGATAACAAAGTTAGCTGGGAATTTATAAGTCGAATTCCATACAAAATTCATGACTTAAAATAAATTTTCGCTTTGACACAAAACTGCTACTGCAAGCGCGCTCATTTTCTGTAATACTTGCAATATCTTATATCTCAATATGAATAATTCATAAGGTTGAATTACATGTTTGTTCGCTCATTACTCGCTATGAGTTTAAGTTGTATTCTTGCTAATGTTGCTTTCGCTGCTCCAACAACTGAGCAACCATTAAATCCAAAAAAAATCGCTGGTTCAGTACAAGATCCGATTGATCCTCTGGCTATCGAACGTCCAGCTTCAAGTGTTACTGCCCAGCCTGCCTCAAGTGTTGCAGCTCAACCCGCTTCGAGTGTGGTCGCTCAAGCGGCATCTGAGCCTCAAGTGAATACTGGCGCTGCTTCGGTTGTATCGCAAAAATTAGAAAATACATCTGACTCAACGACCTCAAAGACTGCTGCTCCTACAGCTAAAGTTTCATGGACGCTGGACAGCATGAATAATGCTGAATGGCCTGAAGGTTTACCGAAAGGACAACTTCCAGCTTATGCACGTGCACATGTGATGTTAAACAATGCACATGCTTCACCTGGTGCTATTGATGGTTCAAATGGTAAAAATACCTTAAAAGCGATTGCGTCATTCCAGCAAATGAACGGTATTACCCCAACGGGTCAGTTGACTAAAGAAACATGGGATGCCCTCGTTGCCAAGCAAACTAAGCCAGCTTATGTAGAATACACGCTGACTGATGCTGACTTTAAAGGCCCTTATGCGGATTCAATCCCATCAGACTATGCTTTACAAGCAAAAATGAAAGGTTTGTACTACACCCGTGTTACAGAAATGCTGGGTGAAAAATTCCATATGGATGAGGCTTTCTTAAAGAAACTGAATCCTACGGCAACATTCAAAAAACCTGGTGAAAAAATTATTGTAGCCAATGTGCGCAATGATCTACCTGAAGATATTCATTTGATCGTGGCACATAAAGGCGCACGTCAACTGTATTTATTCAACAGCAATAACCAGATGATTGCCTCATTTCCTGCAACAATTGGCAGTACTGATACGCCTTCTCCGACAGGTACCTATAAAGTAGTGGGTGTAGCGAAAAACCCTTGGTATAGCTACTCTCCATCAAACTTTGTGCAAGGTAAAAACCTTAAACCCCTTTCTTTACCACCAGGTCCAAATGCACCAGTAGGTAATATCTGGATCGGTTTAAGCAAAAAATCATTTGGTATTCATGGTACGCCAAATCCGTCTTTAATCTCTAAAACAGCATCACA
Organism: Acinetobacter sp. YK3; assembly: GCF_001729365.1. Taxonomy (NCBI): domain Bacteria; kingdom Pseudomonadati; phylum Pseudomonadota; class Gammaproteobacteria; order Moraxellales; family Moraxellaceae; genus Acinetobacter; species Acinetobacter sp. YK3. The sequence continues at coordinate 35,988 of NZ_LZPJ01000104.1, read as the reverse complement.
CGGTTGTATCCGTTTGACTAACTGGGATGCTAACGACTTGGGCGCGAAAGTACGTTCAGGCGTGACTGTAAAATTCTTGGAATAATTTAAAATTGTTCTAAACAAAAAACCGAATATCGATTCTGATATTCGGTTTTTTTATTGCTTAAATATTTTCTTCTAAGGTCGGTAATGGCTGATAGTAAATCTGGTTACGTCCCAGTTGCTTAGCACGATATAAAGCTTTATCGGCCGTATGAATCAGCATTTCCTGACTGATTTTTGCATTGCCATTAAACACGGTAATGCCCAGACTAATGGTCACATAATGAGAAACTGTCGATTTGTGATGCGGGATCATTAAGCGGTCAATCGCGCGGTAGATATTGGTTGCCACCGCATAAGCGCCTTGAGCCGACGTTTCAGGAAGTAGAACCACAAATTCTTCCCCCCCATAACGCGCCACAAAATCCATATGTCGAATTGAGCTTTTTATGGTTTTTGCAATTTCAGCAATGACCTGATCCCCCATTTGGTGACCATAGAAATCATTATAGTTTTTAAAATAATCAATATCGATAAACAGCACAGACAAAGGCTTATGTTCTTTACATGCTTGCTGATAATGATAGGTACACATTTCTTCAAAAGTACGGCGGTTTGACACATTGGTCAGTTCATCATGCTGACTTAAATGTAATAGTTCGGAAGCCTGAAGACGGAGAATCTGCTCATCAATTTCCGATATTTTTGACTTGATGAATATTTTTCTTTCTTTGGAGGTCAGCATGACACTAATTGAAAAACCTAATAATAAACTTCCAATCAATGTCCGCCCGATCATGAGAAAATCACAGGGAATATGAAATAGAAATAAAAATCCAAGAATCGATATCGCTGCGAAAGAACCAATCCACAACATATGTACGGGTCGAATGCCACTCAGGATAAAACCCAGCATATATAGAAATGCTACCAGTACCATAGCCTGATTTTGTAAGACGACATTCGACACACTCATCATGAGTAATGAGGTCAATACAATTGTAAAAAACACAATCACACAGACGGCTGGATAAAATAAGGAATTGACTTGTTTAAAACGCGATACTGCCCAAAACAGGAAAAGTGCAGCACCCACCACAATCAGGCTCAGGATGCTATAAATAAAATCCAGAACAAAATTTTCGCTGTTTCGAATCACAATAAAATTAGAAGGTAAAATCAACAGCACAAAAATAGTATAGGTAATGACGCCTTGTCCGAAAAACTGAATCGCATTAATTCGCGTTCGGTCGACATTAAACTTCCAGAATTCATTTTCCAGTGCTTGAGGTAAGGTTTGATGGGCATTTTTGGACTGGATATGCTGGGCAACAAGCTGCTCTAGATCTTCTTTTGACCTCCGTAATTGATCAAGATCATATTGGTTATCCATCCCGAATACTCTTTTTATAATGCACTATTCTTGTGCCGCATAAAAATAACACAATTTCTCATTTTGTCATGTGCTTTGCTTAACCACTTATCCGTAATTGTAGTTACCATTTTCACGGTTTATGCATTATTATTTGTATTATTTTTAAGTTTGAAGTAGACCTTGAATACTCTTACACTCTTGCAACCCGATGATTGGCACGCACACCTGCGTGATGGTTTAGCTTTAAAACGCACTGTCCCTGATTTAGCCAAACAATTTGCCCGCGCAATTTGTATGCCGAATCTTGTTCCACCTGTTAAAACTGTCGAAGAAGCGTTAGCTTATCGCGAGCGTATTCTGGCGCATGTTCCTGAAGGTCTGAATTTTGATCCGCGCATGGTGCTTTATTTTACTGACCATACCTCTCCAGATGAAGTTCGTAAAATTAAAGAATCTGAGTTCGTTAATGCAATTAAGCTTTATCCTGCTGGTGCAACCACCAACTCGGATAATGGCGTAAGTGATATCCGTAAGGTATATGGCGTTATTGAACAACTTGAGGAACATCAGGTTCCTTTATTGCTTCATGGCGAAGTGACTCATAATCACGTCGATATTTTTGATCGTGAAAAAAGATTCCTGGATGAAATCCTGTCACCGCTCCTCAAGCAATTCCCTCAATTAAAAGTCGTGCTAGAACATATTACAACAAGCGACGCGGCTAATTTTGTGCTTGAGCAGGATCGTAATGTTGCTGCAACAATTACCCCTCAACATTTACTGTTTAACCGTAATGACATGTTGGTTGGTGGTGTTAAGCCTCACTTCTACTGTTTGCCGATTTTAAAACGTCAAACCCATCAAACGACGTTATTAGAAGTAGCGACCAGCGGCAATCCAAAATTCTTCCTTGGCACAGACAGCGCACCACATGCGCAAAATGCCAAAGAGAATGCATGTGGATGTGCAGGCTGCTATAGCGCACCAAATGCCATTGAGCTTTATGCACAAGCATTTGACCAAGTCGGTAAGCTAGAACGTCTGGAAGGTTTTGCCAGCATATTTGGTGCTGACTTCTATGGTTTACCACGTAATACTTCAACAATCACCTTAGTGAAAGAAGAAAATACGGTTGCCGAGTCTTTTGATTATCTTGAAGATCAAAAAATTATTCCACTTCATGCAGGCAAAACACTGCAATGGAGAAAAGTGTGACACAAGAAGAAAACAAAGCTCCTGTAATTGGTCAGCGTTTTCGTGGATTTTTACCTGTTGTCGTCGATGTCGAAACAGCAGGTTTTAACTCACAAACCGATGCACTGCTTGAAATCGCGTGTATTCCAATTGTTTATGATGAAAACGGTCAATTTGTACCAGGCCCATCATTCCAAGCGCATATCAATCCATTCGAAGGTGCCAATCTGGATCGACGTTCGCTCGATTTTATTGGTATTGATCCTTCTAACCCAATGCGTATTGCCATGGCTGAAGATGAACGTACTGCTTTACGCCGTATTTTCAAATCTTTAAATGAAGTCCGAAAAGCCCAACAATGTACCCATGCGGTCTTGGTGGGACACAATGCGCACTTTGATTTAGGTTTCCTTCAAGCTGCGATTGCACGCTCTGGAACAAAGAACCAGAACCCGTTCCATAGCTTTTCAGTCTTTGATACGGTGACGTTGAGTGCGGTGATGTTCGGACAAACGGTGTTGGCGCGTGCCTGTATTCAGGCTGGAATCGAGTTTGATGGCAAAGAAGCACACTCTGCGTTGTACGATACACAGAAGACTGCTGAACTGTTTTGCTATATTTTGAACAAACTGTCTCCTCACCTTCTTGACACTTTGGTGACAGACCCCTAATATACACCCACCTCAAGAAGTCCCTATCGTCTAGAGGCCTAGGACATCGCCCTTTCACGGCGGTAACCGGGGTTCGAATCCCCGTAGGGACGCCAAATTCAAAAAAGCCACTGCATTATTTAGACAGTGGCTTTTTTATTGCCCGAATAAAAAGGACTCCGAAGAGTCCTAGAAAATATTACGCTGACTTACGTGAATTGACTCGGCCTTTCACCACAGCCTTGATATTTCCTTTTGCATAATTCAAGAAGACCAATAGCGGCGATAGTTTTGGATTTGGTTTTTTACCTTGCCCAATCGCCTTGAATTGCGCTGCATACCAAATGATTTCCATGATTGCCATTTTATCAACAAATGGAATCCCTGTTTTAATCTGATTTACCGCATAACGGACATCATGCCCTGCAATTAAACGCTCTGGCAAATCTGGTTCTACCGCTAAAGGACGCGCAATTCCAATGAAATCACATGCACCGCTGACCAAAGCTGCATTCATTCCTTCGACTGTACGGAAACCACCTGTTACCATCAATTTACATGACACATGCTGACGAATCTTTTCGGCAAATTCCAAGAAATAAGCTTCACGGGCAATGGTACTGGCTTTACGCTTTTCTGCTTTTGCACCCGCCATCGCAGGTGCTTCATAAGTACCACCTGAAATTTCAATAATATCGATACCTGCTGCATCAATCGCTTTAAATACAGTAATGACATCTTCTTCAGTAATGCCACCACGCTGGAAATCAGCCGAGTTTAATTTAACCGAAATGATGAAATTTTCAGAGGTCGCCGCACGTACTGCTTTATAAATTTCCAGCAAGAAACGCATACGGTTCTCGATTGAACCGCCCCACTGATCAGTACGTTTATTGGTTAATGGTGATAAAAACTGGCTGATTAAATAACCATGTGCACCATGAAATTGTACCCCTTCAAAACCCGCCTTTTCACAAACAGCAGCAGCGGTCGCAAAACGCTGGATAATATCTAGAATTTCCTCATGCGTCAGCTCACGTGGCGTTCCAAACATGGTTGCCAGTACAGGACTAAAAGGTACAGCCGAAGGTGCAACCGTTTCTTTATTTAAACCCTTGGGACATTGGCGACCTGGATGTGACAACTGGATCAATTGCACCATACCGTGTTTTTTACCGACAGCAGCCCATTGCTTTAATTTTTCCAGATCACGCTCAGTTTCAATTGCCACCACACCTGGTTCATTTTTGGCGCCAATATTCACCATTACATTACCTGTAACGGCGCACCCTAAACCACCTTTCGCCCAAGCTTCATATAAACCAATCAGCAAATCATTCGGTTGCCCTGCATCATTGGCAAGTGCTTCACTCATTGCCCCTTTAATGATGCGATTTTTAAATGTGGTATTACGTATCTGAATACTGTCTGCAATCTGACTCATGGCCATCCTCTGCTGCAATTAGAGTGTTTGCTCTAATTTAATCCGATTATTAGTGGTGTCAATAGCTGTTCCGACAAATTGACAATATCACATGTCAGTTTATTTACAATGAGGATATTCACTGGCAGCAATCAGCTGACGGGTATATTCCGTCTGGGGCTGGGCAAATAAAGTCTCGGTTACCTGATATTCCAAGGCTTTCCCTTCATGCATCACCAGCACTTTTTGACACAGGGCTTTAATGACTTGCAAGTCATGACTAATGAACAGATAACTGATTTGTTCTTGCTGTTGCAAACGTCGTAACAATTGAATGATTGCAAGCTGAGTAGATCGATCCAGCGCAGAGGTAGGCTCATCCAGAATAATCAGTTTCGGCTGCACCACCAAAGCTCGTGCGAGTGCAACCCGTTGCCGTTGCCCGCCTGAAAGCTGATGCGGATATTTGTCTTTATCCCCAGGAGATAGCTCAACCTTGAGCAAGGCTTCATCAATTTTTGCAGCGTATTGTTGCGGGGAAATCGCTTGGCGTTTAAGTCCTTCGGCAATACTCTGCTCAACGGTCATTCGTGGATTTAAACTGCTAAAAGGATCCTGAAATACAATTTGAAGTTCGCTACGAATCGGCCGAAGTTGTTTCTGGTTAAGCTGATTTAGATCTCGTGTCTGAAAGCTGATTTCCCCCTCACTCGCAATCAAACGGGCAATTGCCAAGGCAATTGAGGACTTGCCTGAACCACTTTCTCCAACAATCCCCAAAGCCTCACCTTGCATTAGAGTAAAACTAATTGATTCAGCAGCAATCTTATAGGCTTGGATCCGAGGAAATAGACCTCTTTTGACGGGATATTTTACCGTGACATTTTTAAGTTCAAGCAATCGTTCTGAGGGTTGTAGCAGCAAAGCTTGCCCAAAATCGTGATTCAATAAATTTTGCGTATAAACGCTCTGAGGACACCTAAAAAGTTCAGCGCTGCTTGCCTGCTCTTCTAGCCGCCCCTGATTCAGTACCACCACATGATCTGCATATTGCTGAACAAGATTGAGATCATGGCTAATTAAAATCATCGCCATCTGTCGTTGTTGCTGTAGTTTTTTCAGTAGCATCAAGACCTGTGCCTGTAACACCACATCTAACGCTGTCGTCGGCTCATCAGCAATTAAAATATCTGGCTCTAAAGCCAAGGTCATAGCAATCATAACGCGCTGACGTTGACCGCCTGACAATTCATGTGGATAACGCTTTAAAAGATATTCCGCTTCAGGCAAGCCTACATCTTCTAACAAACGCAAGGTGTTTTGTCGTACCACAGCTTTTGCGGAACCTTGTAAAAGCAGGCTTTCCCCAAGCATTCTTTCTACAGTATGCAAAGGATTCAATGCTGTCATGGGTTCCTGAAAAATCATGGCAATTTTCTTACCACGTATTTGCTGCAACTGCGGTTGGCTGAGTCTCAGTACATCCTGATCTTGAAATTGAACTGCACCTGTCACCTTTAATGTCTGAGCTAATAACCCCAACAATGCCAACGCAGTAATGGATTTACCTGAACCACTTTCTCCCACAATGGCAACGGTTTGGGCAGGATAAATCTCAAAACTGACATCCTCAAGCAACTTCTCAGCGCTATTACAAATACTGAGCTGCTGTACTTTGAGTAAAGGTTGATTTAGAGACAACTTATCGTCTTGGGTCAAATGCATCACGTGCCGCCTCCCCAATATAAATCAATAAAGACAAAACGATTGCCAAGCTAAAAAAGCCCGACAACACCAGCCACGGCGCATCCAGATTATTTTTCCCTTGTAATAATAGTTCTCCGAGTGAAGCTGAATCAGGTGGCAAGCCATAGCCCAGAAAATCAAGTGCAGTTAAAGCAATAATATTTGCCGTCAGCATAAAAGGAATCTGCGACAGGCTAGAACTCATCGCATTGGGTAAAATATGCTTAAAGATAATCTTATGCTGACTGACACCCAATGCTTGCGCCGCACGAACATAATCAAAATTACGGGCACGGAGAAATTCAGCACGTACTAGGCCGACCAGCTCTGTCCAGCCAAAAAGCAACATGATCACAAATAACCAATACACGTTTGGGCTAAACATACTGACCAGAATCATCACAATGAAAAGCATCGGTAAGCCACCCCACACTTCCAGAATGCGCTGCCCAATCAAGTCAACCCAGCCACCATAATAGCCTTGTATCGCCCCGACCATAATCCCGACCACAGCAGAACAGAATGTGAGTGCAAATCCAAATAAGAGTGAAATCCGCAGACCGTACAGGATTCGGGCAAATACGTCACGCCCCTGATCATCCGTGCCGAGCCAGTTCTGTGCGCTCGGTGCAGAAGGAACAGGTACAGCCAAAGACAGATTCGGCGATTGATAAGAAAAAGCTACCAGAGGCGAAATCATCCAGCCATGCGTCTGTATCAACTGCTTTACCACTGGATCTTGATAATCCGTTGCCGTTTCAAATTCACCACCAAATGTGGTTTCTGGATAATCTTTCAGAATGGGAAAATAAAAAGACTGCTCATAACGCACCAGCAAGGGTTTATCATTGGCAATCAGTTCCGCCAGCAAAGACAACACGAAAATAATCAAAAATAGGATTAAACAGCGAAAGCCCAGCTTATTTTGCCGAAAACGATCAAATCGCGCTTGCATTAAAGGTGACATCATTGTCCACCTCTTGATTCAAAATCAATCCGCGGATCAATGAGGTGATAAAGCAAATCACCCAGTAAACGTAAAATCATTCCGAACAAGGTAAATAAAAACAAGGTGCCAAAGATAACAGGATAATCACGCTGGGTAATCGCCTCGAAACCCAATAATCCAATCCCATCCAGATTAAAAATGATCTCGATAAATAAATTACCGACAAAGAAAATCCCCACCAACGTTTCTGGCAAAGCAGCAACCACAATCAAAATCGCGTTACGAAAGACATGCCCATATAGCACCTGATTTTCACTTAATCCTTTCGCTCGGGCTGTTAATACATAAGGCTTGTTCAGCTCTTCTACAAATGCATATTTTGTCAGGTAAGTACGTGCGGCAAAGCTACCGAGCAGCATACTCAAAATCGGCAAACACATGTGCCACAGATAATCTTTGATTTTTGCCAAGAAGCTTAACTGGGAGAAATTTTCAGACACTAGCCCTTGCAATGGAAACCATTGCAGATAACTGCCACCCGCAAAAAAGACGATCAATAAAATGGCAAAAACAAACGATGGAATGGCATAACTGACTGCCAATAATAACGATGTGGATTGATCAAACAGCAAGCCATTATTTTTTGCTTTTTTAATGCCGAGAGGAATAGCAATCAGATAGATTAGAAAAGTACTCCACAACCCCAAAGACAAGGTCACAGGCAGTTTTTCATATAAGAGTTGCGTGACAGGCTTATCTTTAAAAAAACTGGTACCAAAATCCAGATGCATATACCCTATCAGCATCAGCCAGAAACGTTCTGTTGCAGGCCGATCAAAACCATACTGAGCTTTGATTTTTTCAATCATTTCGGGGCTTAAACCACGTGCACCCTGATATTGTGCCAGATTCGCCAGATTAGACTGCCCGCTTGCTCCTGCGCCTAAACCTTGTGCATTTTGAATTTGCTGAATCGCCTGTTCAACTGGCCCGCCAGGAGCAATTTGCACAATCAAGAAATTAATCAATAAAATGAAAAATAATGTCGGGATCATCAACAACATTCTTTTTAGAATATAGTGAACCATTGAAATCGAACCCTTATTAATTTATTTACTAAGTTTTTATGAAATCTAACTTGAGAGAAAATACACGGAAACGTCATCCACAACCTGCGTGTTTTAAACAAGATCATGTTTTTGCGAAATAATAAAAGAGGTCCAATAAGTAAACAGGTTTTGAGATGAGCTGCGATATAGCAGCGCAAGAAGCCTTTCTTCCGCAGCGTAGCTTCTTACTAGGCGAAACCAAAGTCACTCCAGCTGAAAAACTTATCCTGAAATTAAGATGGGAACTCGATGACTCCGTAATATTAATCTAACAACTTCATCAAACGCTAGTCAAAACCATTCTAATTAATGCTTTTGTATAGACTGCTCCTGCTTCTTCGCCTTATCTGTATCCACCCACCAATATTCCCATCCCACAGAAAGCTTTGGCTTCACTGCTGGCTGCTGATAAATATCCCAATAGGCAAACCAGCGTTCAGGTTTTCCATAGGTCAGAATCTGGTAATAACCCGCACGTAACAGACGATCAAGCACACGAGTATAGAGCACAACTTCTTCACGTGTTTTAGCCATAACAATGTTTTCGATCATTTGATCAATTACAGGATTTTTAATACCTGAATAATTATAGTTACCCGATTCATCTGCTGCTGCACTTCCCCAAAACTGAGCCTGTTCTTTACCAGGTGTTAAGGTCTGTGGCAATTTCAACACCATCATATCAAAATCCTGACGGCGAATGCGTTCCATGTACTGAGGAACATCGACTTGTCTAAGATTAACCTGAATGCCCAATCTTTTCAGGTTCCGCACAAAAGGCATCAGCTCACGTTGCGGATTTTCCTGCTGCATCAATAATTCAATTTGAATGGCTTTACCTGTACGATCATATAATTTGCCATCACGAATCACATAACCTGCATCTTTTAAAATCTTTTGCGCAATCAATAGATTGTTTCGATTAAAGCCACTGCCGTCGGAAACTGGATAGCGCCAATCAGTCAATACGCCTTGTCGCATCAGCGGATTCAATTGTGCCAAATAAGGTTTGAGTATGTTTAACTCAGCAGCACTCGGGCGACCTTTAGCAGCCAGATCGGTATTATCAAAATAACTTTGTAAGCGCTGATTTTGATTAAAAAATAAAGCTTTATTCTGCCATTCAAAATCATAGGCATAGGTCAATGCCTGACGTAAGCGAATGTCATTTAATGGAGCGCGACGGATATTAAATACCAGACTTTGAATATCAAGCGGTGTGGCTAACCGTGCTTTGTATTTTTTGACCAAGCCTGATTTCACAGCTGGAAAATTATAGGAGGTGACCCAATTCCGAATATTTTTTTCTTCGTATAAATTAAATTGCCGTGATTTAAAACCTTCAAAACTAACATCTAAATTTCGGTAATACACGTATTTCAGCCGATCAAAATTATAACGGCCCTTATTAACAGGCAAATCTTTGGCCCAATAATTCGGACTGCGTTTATAGGTGATACTGCGTCCGGCATCAATACGCTCTACCATATAAGGCCCAGAGCCCACAATCGGTTGCAACGTGACACGGCTAAAATCTTTATTTTTCCAGTCCAGTTTTGAATAGATCGGTAGGCTCGCCACGATCAGGGGCATCTCGACATTATTTTTGTATTTAAAAATGAATTTAACCTGATATCTAGACAGCACTTCCGTTCTTGCCAAATCCGATAAATACATTTGAAAGCCGAGATTGGCTTTGGTTTGATAGGTATCAAAGGTAAATTTGACGTCTTCTGCTGTTAAAGGCTGACCATTATTAAAACGGGCTTTGGGATTTAAATGAAAGGTCACAGTTTGCAAATGGTCAGGATCATAACTGACCTTCTCAGCCAGTAAAGGGTACATCACCCGCGGTTCATCCAGTGAACGATCCATCAGGCTATCAAACAGATAGTTCACCCCCTCAGTCGAACTGCCCTTGCCATTCATGCTATTTAAATTATCGAAGGTCCCCAGACTAGATTGACTCAACATCCCACCTTTGGGTGCATTGGGATTGACATAAGGCATTGCTTTAAGCTGGGCATATTTAGGCTGCACATGCATGGCTAAATAGGGTGTGGTTTGCATGGCTGCAAATGAAAGCGGAGCAAAAAGGCTTAGTCCATACAATAGACTAAGCCTTTTTGTGCAAAGCAATGAGTTCATGCTGAATTACAGGCTAGGAACTTTAATCACATCACCAATGCGTAATTGAGTACTTGGGGTTAAGTCATTCATTTCTGCCAATGCGTTGGTTTCCATGCCATAACGACTTGCTAAACCAATCAGCGTATCGCCACGTTTAACTTTATACTCGGCAATGGTTTTTGGAACCAAGATATTTTGTCCACGTTGCAAACTGGCATTGGCTTTCAGATTATTTAAATCTGCCAACTCACGACCCGACATACCAAAACGATTGGCAATACTATTCAGAGACTCGCCTGCTTTTACGCTATAGCGCTCGGTATTACGGCTTGGTGCTGCGGCCTTAGGCGCTGTATCGACACTTGCTGTTTCAGCTTTAGGTGCATCGCCTGTCAATTTCAAACGCTGACCGATACGCACGTTACTGGTACGGGTTAAGCCATTTAAGCCTGCCACATAATCCAGCTGTAAATTATAGCGGTTTGCAATGTTGCCTAAAGTATCACCTGACTTCACAGTATAGACTTCTGGTGTGCTGTCTTCTCTCGATTTTGTATTGCTGCTGGTCGCCGTTTTTGCAGGAACATCGCCTGTTAATTTCAAACGCTGACCTACACGTACACCCGCAGTTCGTTCCAGACCATTCAGGTCAGCAACATAGCTCAATTGCAGATTGTACTTGGCAGCAATCGCATTCAGGCTATCACCCGACTGAACCACATACTGATCAGGGACTGTTGAACCTGCTGGAATCTTTAAGCTTTGACCTAAACGAACACCGCTATTTGTCTTCAAATTATTGAGTTCAGCCAACTCGCTCAAGCTGATCTTTGACTTGGTCGCAATACTGGATAAAGTATCGCCACGTTGCACAGTATAATTTTCAGTTTTATAACTGGTCGATGCAGTTACATTTTCGTATTTAACGGTATTTTTAGCAGGCTCAGCAGCTTCTTCTGTTTGAGAAACTTCATGCAATGGAACATTGATTTTCTGTCCCACAAATAGACTACTGCCCGCAGTTAAGCCCGCAGTTAAAGAAGCCAGTTCCTGATTCGACAACGCATAGCGATCAGCAATCAGTTTCAAGTATTCGCCACGTTTAACTGTATAAGATTTTGTTGCCACCTTAGATGTTGCGGCCGCTTTTGTCTCATTATTACGGGTACTTTGCTGTGTGGTACGTGAATTATTTTTAGGCTCAATCAGCGTAAGTCGTTGCCCAACAAATAAACCATCGGTCACAGACAGATTATTATAATCAGCGAGCTGCTTCAGGCTTAAATCAAAACGTGAAGCCAGATTGGTTAAGCTATCACCTGATTGCACCACGTAGCTCTCAGGTTTCTCAGCTGCTTTTGGAGCTTCTGCTTGTGGTTTGGCATTGTATAAATACAAACTTGCGCCAACAAATAAAGTTCCATTTGGATCAATCTGGTTCCACTGGGCGATATCGCGCCAGTTCACGCCATTTTTCTGAGCAATAACCGCTAAGGTATCTCCCGGTTGTACCACGTAGGTACTACGTTTGCCCTTCGGCGCGGTCACGACAACATCGGTATCTGTCTTGATATAAGGCTTGCCTTGGTTACGTTTAGCGTCATCACTATTTGCTGTGGCACTATCTTCAACCAGATTTTTTGGATAAGCAAAGCCCTTGCTGACTTCCTGACCTTTCTCATCGGCCACGGACTGGCTGGTTTGAATCGCAGTCAGTTTAATCTTGCCATCAAATGGATCGACAATCTCGGTGCCTTTCGGTGCAATTGCCTTAATTTCTGCAACGACCTGATCACGCTCAGCTTGAGTTGCTTGTGGCTCTAAAGCTTGAGCAACAGTTTCCTTTTTGCCTTCTTCCTTGATTGCAGCCGTGATTTTCTCACGCTCTTGCGCAGAAATAGGTGGCTCTGTTTTCACAGGTTTAATATTGGTAGCAGGTGTAATTGCCACTGGAATACGTGGTGCACTTGGAACGTCTGCCGCTGCTGCAAATGAAGCCAGCGCATCAGATCCTCTAGGCGTATTCACTTTAGTCTTTGGGATCGTTGGTGTCGTGGTACGCGTTGTATTACTTGCTGTTAAATTCGGCGGTGTCTTGGTCGATGGACTCACCGTTTGCGCTGTATTTGTTGTGGTACGAATGGTGGTTGATGTACTCGACGAATTGTTTGCCATTGGCGGTGGCGTTTTGTTGCTTGCCCAGAAACCACCTGAACTTGATTTGCCAGAACGTAATTTAGCATCAATTGATGGACTTAAATCCGCTGGAATTAAAATTCGCATCGGGCTGAGTGGATCAACCATTTCACCACGATAGCCTGGGTTCAATGCATACAGCTCAGCACGGCTCAAACCAGTAATCGAAGCAATCTGATTTAACTCAAGTGGTGTCGATAAACTTACTTCACGGAAGTGAGGACGGTTGGCAATCGGCGGTAAACTCACGCCATAAGCACCCGGATTTTTAATAATTTGGGCAACCGCCAAGAAACGCGGCACATAGTTCATGGTTTCTTGTGGAAGTTTTAATGACCAGTAATCAGTTGGTAGACCTGCAGCACGATTACGGTTAATCGCCTGCTGAATACGACCTGGGCCTGCATTATAGGCAGCAAGCGCGAGTTCCCATGAACCAAACTGATTATACAAGCTTCCAAAAAACTCATAAGCCGCACGCGTTGACTCTACGACATCACGGCGACCATCATACAGGCTGGTTTGTTGCAAACCATAAATACGTCCCGTACTTGGAATAAACTGCCATAAACCTGCTGCTGCTGCACTACTGGTCGCTGCAGGATCGTAAGAACTTTCAATAATCGGAAGTAAAGCCAGCTCAGTCGGCATACCGCGACGTTCTGCTTCTTTTACAGTGTGATATAAATAACGACTGGCACGGGCGCTCAAACGGTCTAAATAAGGTTGACGTGAAATAAACCAGCTACGTTGCGCTTCAATACGGGAATCCCAATGATTCAAGTCCATCTTGAAACCGACCGTCATGCGTTTCCACACATCACCATGTTTGAGCACCAGTAACCGGTCTCCTTCCACAGCACGCATATCGGTAGCAGAAAGTAAGTCTTCCAGTGAGTCTAAACTGCTTGCGTCCAGATAACCCGAACCCGCCTGTTTAGAAGATGATGTTTTTCCTGATTGAGGTGTTGAAGAACAACCCGTGGTAATTCCCAACGCGGCTAGAGCAGAAGTGAGTACAGTGATTTTGAATAATGATGTTGCAGATGTTTGCCACACCAATTTGCCAGATTTATACATAAAAACTTCCAGTCAACTCACGCTAGTTTTACTTTAGATTTGCCATTGTATTAAAGCATGTCACTTAGACAAGGTAATAATTTAACGTGATTTGCATGGAAATGTTACAAGAAATTAAAAAAGATGAGTTTTGTAACGTTCAAAAACAGAATTTGGCTTTACAATACCCCTTGGCGCACGGGGATGCTAACATTCTCAAATGACCTGAACTCAAGCAAAAATCTTGGTTCTGGTTGATTTGCTTAATTCGTAATTGAAGATTAGCCTTCTTTTTCGGATTCTTAATACTCAAATTTTCACGCTGTTTATTTTATTGTTCAGGTTCAGATATGTCACAAACAATCACGCTTTACGTTGATGGCGCATGCAAAGGAAACCCAGGTCTCGGTGGTTGGGGTGCCTATGTCATTACCGAACAAGGTGAGCACAAACTTTGTGGCGGCGAACCTCAAACAACCAATAACCGTATGGAACTGCAAGCAGCAATCGAAGGGGTTTCCTTTTGTCCTATAGATGCCCATCTCATTATCTGGACAGATTCCAACTATGTAAAACAAGGCATCACCGAATGGATTCATGGCTGGAAAAAGAAAAACTGGAAAGATGTTAAAAATCCAGATTTATGGCAAAAACTGGATGCTGTCTGCGCCAACCGAAACATTGAATGGAACTGGATTAAAGGTCATGCTGGTCATGAAGGCAATGAAATGGCTGACCAACTGGCAAATTTAGGTGCAGAACAAACGGCTCAACAATTAAAAAATACAACACAGGCTAACGCTGATACAAAAAAGCCTGAAGCTGATTGGCTCTTAAATGATCCTTTTGGCTTAGATATGGATGCAGATGTGGATGATGTTGAGATGATCGAAGAAACTGAAAATAATGTTGCTGATGAAATCGAGACTACAGAAGAAATGTCTCCAGCACCCGTTGTTTCTAGTCAACATCCGCACATTGTTGTGACTGAAGCAAAATTAAAGCTGCAAGGCCCACGTCAGCTCATTCTGGATACAGAGACCACAGGTTTTTACTTTCAGGATGGCGATCGTATTATTGAGGTCGGTGCGATTGAGATGATCAACCGTAAACTTACGGGCAGCTCGATTCATATTTATATCAATCCAGAAAAACCAGTTGGCGACTCTGAAAATGTCCATGGTATTAGCGATGACTTTTTAAAGGACAAACCGAAATACGCCGAGATTGCCGATACTTTATTTGCCTATTTAAAAGGCGCTGAAATTATCGCGCATAACGCAACCTTCGATATGAACTTCCTTGATACCGAGTTCAAACGGGTTGGCCTACCGCCACTCTCAGACGTGTGTGAAGTGACCGATACGCTAGCACTTGCCAAGAACAAGCACCCGGGACAGAAGAACTCATTGGATGCGCTGGTTCGCCGTTATGAAATTCCGGCACGAGATCGTACCTTCCACGGTGCATTACTCGATGCCGAGATTCTAGCTGATGTCTATCTAGCCATGACGGGTGGGCAAGTGTCTTTTGATATGGATGCCCTCTCTCAAACCGAAAAAAATCAGAATAAAACAACGCGTCAACGTGTGCAGGTTGATTTACCCATCATCGAACCTTCGGAACATGAATTAAATGAACATGAGACTTGGGTCAAACAATACGAGCAAAAACATGGAGAGCCTTGCCTTTTCGCAAAATAAATTTACTGCTCAATGTAATTTTTTGTATTTCAAGTTTTAAAACTTACGTTATATTAACTATTAAAGATTTAGGCCTTCTCAACAGAAGGCCCATGGATATAACAACTCAGGAAAGGTGTAGGTCATATGTCTTACCAAACCTCGATTCACTTCGACCCAACGGCATTATTAATAATAAAAAATGAGATCGATAACTCGATTAAATTGGTAGAAACAGCAGTCAATACCCTTGCCGAAGAACAAGCCTTACCATTCGGGATTGATGATGCGCTCAACCAGTTTGAACAATGTACGCAAGTACTTGCTCTGATTGATATGCCTCACTTATCACAAATTACTCAATACTCTGCTGAGTTGATGCGTAAAATCATGGCTCAACCTCAACAGGTTCAGACCAGTGATGTGGTTGCTCTAAGCGAAGGCACAACCATGCTGAAGCGTTATATTGAGTTTATCTGCTTACGCGAAGTAAAAGTGCCGCAATTCTTGCTAGATACACTTAACCGTTTAGAAAAAGCATTAGGCCGCCCACTAACCAAAGAAGGCCAGACGGTTCAACCATTACTTGAGTTTATTACGCCAAGTTTTAATTTGCCTCAGGCACCGAATCTGGAACAATCGCAATATATTCATCAGCTATATAAGCTTTGTCTAAACAAACTGATTAAACAATCAGAAACAGCGCTTGACCTGCAAGGCATTAAATTAGTAGGTGTTTATCTTGCTGGTTTAGCGGCAGGCCAACCAAGTCAGCAGTACTGGCAACTGGTCAACGTTGGCTTAGGTCACATTGATGAACTTTCGATTACCGAAGCACGTTTACGTACTTTGATTCAAATTGAAACCAATATCGGTAAATTTCTGGCACAGCCAACTATTTTCAAGAATAGCATTGCTGATCTGGCAGACATTTTATGCATCTGTATCAGTCAGGAAGATGAAGTGTCTGAACATATTCGTGAACAGTTAAATATTGGTGATGAATTACTTAGCGACACTCAGCTTCAAGTTCTGAGCCGTCATTTATATGGCCCTGACTATGAAACAGTGCACACCATTAGCCAGTTAATGACCAATGAGATGGTTCAGATTCGTAATGAAATTGAATATAACCATCAAAATATGTCACCTGAAAAGACACAGGAAATTCAGCAAAAACTGACTCAACTTTGCAATGTTTTCAAGGTATTGAATCTCAATCAAGCTGCACGAGAGTTAACTCAGCAAGCTGAAAAACTGAGTTTGCCAAATACCTTAACTGATGCAACTTCGGTGCAGCAGCTCATGAACAGTATTTTGGCGTCAATGAACTCTATTGGCATTCTAGAACGTAATTACACTTCGAGCCGTTTACAGTTACGCGTCAATAATATGCAGATCTCGCTGGATCGTTTAGATGAAGCGCATCAGGCTTTATTGACTGAAACAAAAACGCTGGTGGAAACCTTAACCCAGACTTTAAGTCTTTACGTGCAAGATCCTAGCGCACATAGTCTAGAAGCTTTGCCAGGCTATTTGAAAGAGCTTGCTGGTGCAGCCCTGTTCCTCGGTAGCTCAGCACAACAAAATGCGTTGGTCGGTGCAGCACAATTCGCTCAGCATCGTCTGGCACAAAATCAGGCATTCTCTGCGGAAGAAATTAATTGTGTCTTAAATGTTGTGGCAGGCTTGGATTTACTGGTTGATAACTTGAAGAACAAGCAACCAGTCTTGCAATCTATGTTTGATGTGGCATTATCAAACAGTCAGCAATTACAATCTAAAGCCGCATAATGACTCAACTATCACTTGCTTATATTTTTCAACACCAAAAACTTTTAGTAGACGAAAACTTTCAACTGCCAAAGGTTGAAAAGTTAGCAAGTGACCTCCCCATCCATCAGAATGATCACGTCATCGCACGTGATCTTCTTGAAGATGAAGCCATTCCTGAAGGCTACCAACTCATTCCGATTCGGGAGCTGATTCAAAGCTGGTCAAGCAGTGATTTCTTGCAAGCCAGCCGTGCAGTTCAATTGCTGGAATGGCGACGCAATCACAAATTCTGTAGTCACTGCGGTCATGCAACCGAAGTACACCCTAAAGAATATGCAATGATTTGCCCTGCTTGTGCTTATCATCAATATCCACGTGTTCAACCGTGCATCATTACCATTATCACCAAAGGCAATGATGAAGTCTTGCTGGCCAAGTCAGCGCACAATAAAACCAATATGTATGGACTGATCGCAGGTTTTGTTGAAGTCGGCGAAACCTTGGAAGAAGCCGTGCAACGTGAAGCATTTGAAGAAGTCGGACTGAAACTGAAAAATATCCGCTATATGTCGAGCCAGCCTTGGCCATTTCCAAGTAACTTAATGATTGCCTTTCATGCTGAATATGACTCTGGTGAAATCCAGCTCCAGCTTGAAGAAATCAGTGATGCACAATTCTTTAAATTCGATCAGCTGCCAGAAATTCCTTTTAAAGGCAGTATTGCGCATAACATGATTATGCAAATGATCGAAAACAAAAAGGTGGCCTAAATCCTTTCATTGGATTGATGTTTATCAGTATTGTCTGATCCACGAATGCCTTTGAGCCCTGCAATAATCGCCTGCATCTGTGCTGAATCAATATTCAATGCTTGAGATAATTGGTTCAGTACCTCATATACCTGCTCATCTGACCATTGGCGATAGAACATTACGCTCAATGCTTGTTGAATTAACCACTCATGCGTCTGCTGATCCAGTAGCTGTGAAATACTGACCAGTTGTGAAGCAATAGGTTTTAACATCATTCCAGATCTGGACTGAAGTATACGTTGAACCAGCTTTTGCTGGACATCGGGATAATGGCTAAATAAAGATTGAATGACTGGCGCAAGTGTTGTCTCACACTGTCCATCTTCACTACGGATCAGAAAATGAAATAGATTTGCCAAGGTTGCAGGCACCACTTCTGAAGGAAATATTTCCGGTTCAAGTGGTTGTGGCGGTAAAGACAAGACATTCGGGATCGGATCCTCTCTTATCAATGCTTGTGCCCAATGTTTTATATCGCTGTTGCAATTCATATCCTCCATTCAATTGCACCTGCTTTCACATTCCTATTTAGCGATAAGAAAACTCGCCTTAATTGCGATTTTTTGTACCTGCTGCACAACATTGAATCACCCTCAAAGTATTTAATTTTTTATTGATCTATCACACATATTCAGATTTTTTCATGCATTACCCAACACTAGATTTGTACCTATTTTGGGTAATTAAGTCAATTTACCATAAATAGGTACAATGACAAGTAGCATTCATACCGATGAAATGAACATTTTGTGCCATTGGCTTAAGCAGCAGCGCAAAATGCAACAATTGACTATGCGCGAATTAGCATCGCGCATGGCTAAGCCACACTCGTATGTACAAAAAGTAGAGCAAGGTGAACGGCGACTGGATGTGGTGGAATATGTCTGGTATTGCACAGCTTTGAACATTGATCCGCAAACAGGGATTCATCTCATTGTTGATGCCATGCAATCCAACTAAAAAAGGCAGATTACTGATCTCTCAGCAATCTGCCCTCACGATCCGAACGGATCAATCAGATCAAGATGTGTATTAAGGCTCTAACGCCTCATCCAGAAAATGCAGAATTGTACGTTTGGTTTTGAAATAATGGCTCATTAAACTTGCCAGTGTCGCCACAATCGTAATGTGCCCTGTCTTTGGAATCACGGCAATATGACTATGATTGCCCTTTTCTCTTAATGCTTTATCTAGATCAAAACTATTTTCTTTACCAACCAGCTGATCCTGTTCAGCCATCAATAAATAATGCTTAATCTGGTTCGGCTCAATAAAGTAATAAGGCATGACTTGCTGATACGACACTTTCTGATCAAAGGCATGCTCTGCCAGCGGGTCACCCTTATAATCGAAATGATAAGGGCCAGCCATGCCAACAATTGCACGGATCTTGTCTTTATATTTAAAACTTTGTGAATAAGCTGAATAAACTACAGACATCACATTAAAAGCACCCGCTGAGTGGCCCATCAATATGATGTTATCTGTCGAAATATTGAGTTTGTCCTGATTCTGACTCAGATAATGAATCGCTTGCGCAATATCATCAATAAAGGTGGGAAAGATATGCGCTGGTGCAAGATGATAGTTAATCACCGCAACATCATAGCCTTCTCTGGCAAAGCTTTCTCCAACAAATAAATAATCACGCTTATTGCCATGCTGCCAAGAACCGCCATGTACAAATACAATCAGCGGTCTTTGCTTTTTCGGATTTTTAGTCCGATACAAATCCAGACGCTGTCTTGCTTTGAGCCCATAGGCTAGATGCTCTTCTTTTTCAAAAGTATCTTTAGGTGTTAAATAGTTAATTGAATAACTGGCAAAATCATAAAGGCGAAACTCCTGATATAACGTTTTCGCCTTGATGACATTTTCTTGTACTTGTTGGATGAGTTGCTTCATAAATTAAGGATTAGTTGGAGTAATGGTCGCAGGGTCCGCCTGATCTGGGTCAATTGCAACAGGTGTCTCAACTAAAGGCTGTGTCGTCGCAGTACCCACCATTGGGGCTGCTGCTGTTGAACTCGCTACAGTACCTGAAGGCTGGTCCACATTGTCAATGAGCGTCACAATTTTAGTCACATTTCCAACTTTTTGTAAGACATCATCCAAATCTCGTGATTCAGCTGTATTTAAACGTCCCATCACATACAGCACACCATTTTCTGTATGTACCAGTACTTTACTGTCCGATACCACTGGTGCTTTCATTAACAAGCCGCGAGTATTTGCAGTCACCGTCGCATCTTGCATGATGGTGTTGTAGCCAACTTTGTCGCCTACCGTAATATAGTTGTGTACTGCTTTAACATCCGTCATTGAGCGCAAGTTGTCTTCAGCCAGCTGTTTCAAATATGGATCAGGCACTTGTCCTGTCAATAAAACATTGCTGTGAAAACTTTCAATGTTGATACGTGACTGTTTAAAACGGTGGTCTAATTTATACAAATTGATATTTGCAGTACGCTTGATTGAAGAATCAATAAAAATCTGCCCTAGACTACGTTCACCACTATTTGTTCCAACTGGCGACGTTCCCGTACCACCAGAAATAAAACTCGCACATCCCGATAAACTTGCAGCGCAAAGCAACGTAATCGTTAAACGTTTTAACACTTGGCAAGACTCCCTAACTACAAACAAATTTGTTCAATTTCAATATTTAGCTTTAGACCGTACATTCACCCATCTAAAGTAAATGCATGTTCAATCCATTGCTGATCATACTGCAATTTTGAAAAATCTGGTTGTACTGTTTTTGCAATTTTCTGTGGAAAATCAAAACAAATCACATCAAAACGGCAATCAAAGTCATAATATTTAGGATATTTCTGTAAAAATAGCTGTGCAGTTTTAATAATTTTTCGCTGTTGAGTTGGGGAAATGACCTCACATGCTTCGGCATAACTTCCAGCCGATCTGGCTTTGACTTCAACAAAAACCAGCTCCTGCTGTCGCTGGACAATAAGATCAATTTCGCCATAACGTGAATGATAATTTTGCGTTACACATTCATAATCATGTGATTGTAAAAAGGCAAGCGCTGTCTGTTCAGCCCATTGCCCTAAATCCTGAAATGTCTGTTGCATAGATCGGTCAACTTATTTCAACACCTGAATGCCATTTTTCTGCTGTTGATAACAATACGGTTGTCGGTAAATTTTACCGTCCTTCACCTCAATTGCCCCAGTACGACCTTCAAAATTAAACTTGCGGTCAGGACTGCTGAGAAATTGCTGACTGATGGTCCAGGCATCTCCACCGAAAGCCAATAAACGCTGGAAAGCCATATTTTCAGGTTGCTCTTTATAAGCTTTGACAACATCAGCCCAATGCCCATTATATAAAGCAGGCGTATCACAGAAGCTTAATCCTGTAGGAATCGGTTTATCCTGCTCAATACTCAGTGCTGTCGCATAAATATTCTTTTCTGGCAGTGTTCCCAATTGTTCTAGCCATTGATGATCACCGAGCAATAACAGCCCTTCTCGACGTGACAGTTTTTTAGGGACTTCATTGACCACATGAATATCTGAACCAAACTCAGCCATCAATGCCATCATAAATAGCTCTGTTGCTGACTCTGTGCCCGCCTGACGCACCACCAGCAGCTTTTTAATTTTGTCTTTTTTCAATAATTGATTCAGCGCCACTGCATCATGCTGCTTGGCCAGACTGAACTGCCAGACATTGGTGGCTTGGGAATTCATATCATTCAATGCCAATACTGGGATCGCTGGATTACGCTGCATCACATTTTCAATATCAGGCCGAGCCAATGGGCCAACAATCAAACGAGTTTTGTTATTGACCCGCTTTTTGAAGATCGTATCGATGTTATTTTTTGCGGAATCTACAAAAATGATTTTTTCTTTACTACCAGATGCTGTATAAGCACTCAAGAAACCGCGTTTGATGCTCTGACCAGCTCGCGCCATCGCACCAGATTCAGGTAGAATCACCAGTACGTCCGCATAAACTGGACTCACAATTGCTGCCAAACTGAGTAGCAGCCAATATTTTTTGTAATACATTAGGGAGTTACCTTTTATGAGTGCTCAATTATTTGTTGTAGCAACCCCGATTGGGCACTTAGATGACATGACCTTTCGTGCAATTGATATATTAAAATCCGTTTCGGTGGTTGCCGCAGAAGACACTCGTCAATCTGCTCAATTATTCAAACACTATAATATCTCAACTCCGCTAACAGCGTGTCATGATCACAACGAAAGTAACAAAATTGATCAACTTCTCCAAAAAATGCTAAATGGTGAGAGTGTTGCCTTAATTAGTGATGCTGGAACGCCCCTGATTAGCGATCCCGGTTTTAAACTGGTTCGTGCTGCCCAAGAACACGGCATTCGCGTGATTCCTGTGCCTGGTGCCTGTGCTGCAATTGCTGCATTAAGTGCGGTGGGTTTACCAAGTGACCGTTTTAGCTTTGAAGGCTTCTTGCCATCCAAGGCATCACAACGAATTGGCCAGCTTGAAAAGCTCAAAGATGAAACCCAAACCCTGATTTTCTATGAAGCGCCCCACCGTATTCTGGCGTGTATTCAAGATATGGTTCAGGTCTTTGGTGAAGATCGTCCTGTTGGCTTTGCACGTGAAATCACCAAGACATTTGAAACCATCAAGAAAATGACCTTAAAAGAACTGGTCACTTTTATTGAAAATGATCATAACCAAGAAAAAGGTGAAATCGTGGTCGTGGTCGGCGGTGCATCCGCAGAAAAAGACATGGAACAGGATAAACTGGATGAGTTGTTAAAACGCTTATTACAAGATTTATCAGTCAAAGCGGCGTCGCAACTGGCTGCGGATTTGACTGGTATTAAAAAGAAAGTCGCTTACCAGCGCGCTTTGGAACTCACCCAAAATAATGAATAAAACATAAGGGGAGATTATAAAAATCTCCCCTTATCATTTAAATATGCAATAAGAACAATATATTAAGCCTTGGTCATGATATTAGCTTGATCCATTTTTCTTTCCGCCCTCGCCTGCTTAATTACGCTCAGCCCCGAAGACACACCAAGATAAACAATCACAAAAGCGACCAGTAAATCTGGAAACATGGTTCCAGTTCCAAAAACGCCGACAGCTGCAATAATAATCGCGATATTGGCAATTGCATCATTACGGCTGCACAACCACACTGAACGCATATTGGCATCACCATCACGGAATGCATAAAGCAGGAGTGCAGAAACCACATTCACCGCCAGTGCAAGTACACCAATCGCCCCCATGAGCATTGGTTCAGGTGTAACACCCAGCCACCATGACCAAAACACTTTAACAATCACAAAAATACCAAATGCCGCCATAGTAATTCCTTTAACTAAAGCTGCGGTCGCGCGCCAATACAAAGTCATAGATAGCACTGCCAATGAAATGGCATAGTTAGCCGCATCACCTGCAAAATCTAGCGCATCGGCCCATAACGATACAGAGCGTGCATGTGAACCACCAATAATTTCCACAAAGAACATCAGCGCATTTAGAACGAGCGCGATCCACAAAGCTCTACGAAACTTAGGACTAATCTTCTGTGTTGGTGAACATGTTGTGTTGCATCCACATCCTGCCATGACTTTTCTCACTTAATCTTTTATAGTGATTTAAAACCCTAGAGTAACTCCAGAGTCAAGCATGATAAATTTTACAATTGGGCAATTGGCAAAAAAGTCTGGCGTATCTGTGGATACGATTCGTTATTATGAAAAAATTGGACTGCTTGAGAAAGCCAAACGCACGGCGGGCAATTATCGACATTATTCTGAACAGATGCTGTCAGAACTTCTCTTTCTAAAGCATTGTCGTGAACTGGGCATTACCTTGCAGGATATTCAAAAGCTCAAGGATATGTCAGAGAACCCGAATCAAACCTGCATGGAGGTCGATCATCTGATTGATCAATATCTTGCCGAGGTTTCTCAGAAGATCCGAAACCTAGAACATCTCAAGCAGGATCTAACGCATTTAAAACAACAATGCTCTCAACACCGTACCATTGAACAATGTGGAATTTTAAAAGAACTACATCAGCCACTCGAATGTGAACATGAATCACATCAACACAAAAAAGCACCACAATCGTGATGCTTTTCTGATGTCTTTATTCGACTTAATCTTGATGTTCATCTGGCGGAACTTCGGTAATGCGTCCACCACGTGCAAGAAACGCAGCCACTTCATCTTCTAAAGCCTGACGTTGTTTCTGCTTTGCAGTCACCGTTAACGTTTCTGCTTCGGCAAGATCGGCATCATTGGCGCTCGACTCTTCGCTATCTGCACCAGTTTCTGCGGCTTTCGCCTCTTCGTCGTCTACAGCAGAATCTTCTGTGTTTTCGTCGTAATCATTCATTTCCGTCATATTAATCTCCCCACAATGACTAAATTTCTCATCATCGCTATTTGGTCATCAGAACTTGGTGAAATTTAGCAAGCTCTCGTCAATTCGCAAAGTACAATCTTGATTAAATCGTATTTTTTACGACCAAATTCACTCTGATTTATAAATGATTGTTTAAAAAATATCTACTATTTTTTAGCACGCATATTGTGTGTCTTTCAACGCACCTAATCCGTTCGCCTGCTGCATAAAACGATCTTTGAACCAGTCAAACTGTTCCACCTGTTTAAGACCAAAATTTCGCGCCCACACAAACGGGAATAGCTCTGAACTTTCCAGCCAGCCAATCGCAGACATGCTATGCATCATCGCATCATTCTGGCCTTTACGCTGGTGCTCGTAACGCAGCAAGGTTTGCTCATTGGCCCATACACCACGCTTTAAATCATGCAGTAAGACATCACAAAGTACGGCAGCATCCAGACAACCAATATTCACGCCTTGTCCTGCTAGAGGATGGATCACATGTGCTGCATCACCAATCAATGCCAGCCCCGATTTAATATAACGTTGCGCTGCGCGTGCTTTCAGTGGGAATTGTGCTCTGGAACGTACTTCAACCACCTCACCCAGCATCTGTAAACTTTCCTGAGTCAGCAATTGCATAAATTCCTGATCAGTAAGCGCTGAATATTCATCCGCATAATCATCGGGCAATGTCCAGACAATCGACTGCCAGTAACCATTTTCCTGCGCATCCAGACTTGCCATCGGTAAATAAGCCAATGGGCCTGTCGGCAAGAAAATCTGGCGAGCCACATATTGATTAGGCTGTGTGGTTTTAATCGTACAACTGATGGCAGCCTGTTTGTAATCCAAGACGTCTAAATCGATATAGGCTTGCTCTCGGACAAAAGAGTTTGCACCATCTGCACCAATGAGCAACTTCGTTTTTAATGTTGTGCCATCCGCCAGTTGAATCGACCAGCCTTGTGGAATCTGTTCAATCCGAATCACCTTGACTTGAGTACGGTAATCTTTAAGTTGCTGCAAAATTTTCTGTTGAATAGCAACATTCAAGACACTCGGTTCGACCATTGAACCCAATGCTTGATCTGAATGGGGTGGCTGCTCAGAAACCTGCCCAAAATTGATTTCGCCATAGCCATTTTTATTCCAGACCTGCATGCCTGAATAAGGCATTTGGCGCGCTAAATCATTCCAGACATCAACCGTTTTGAGTAAGTGAATCGTCGCCTGACTGAGTGCCAATACACGAGGATTCATGACTGCCAGTGTTTTATCCTGATCAAGCACAGGTGCAGCATCCAATACCGTCGCTTGCACACCCCCTTGTGCCAACAATAAAGCGGTTAAACCACCAACCAGACCACCACCGACAATGACAACATCTAACATTTCACTCATGCTTTTAGTCCCATCGCATAATTGGCAACCAAAGGCTTAACGCCCGGAATCACATCAAATGCAATCAGTCCCGTATTGCGTAGTAATTTAAGAATTGGATTCTGATTACTAAAACCACGCACCACCGAATCACAGAACTTGATCACACGTTGCTGATCCTTTAAACGGGATTGCTCATAGGCCAATAAATTTTCAGGTGCGCCAATATCATCTGACTTCGCCAATTGCTCCATCAGGAAACGAACCAGTACATCCGCATCACGCAAGCACAGGTTAAAACCTTGTCCGGCGACTGGATGAATCGTATGTGCTGCATTACCCATGAGCACCACACGCCCAACGGCCTGCTTATGCGCCAACACTTGTGCCAGTGGATAGCTAAAACGCTTACCCGTTTTTTCAAATTTCCCAGCACGGTCACCATAAGTTTCCTGTAAAGCATCAAGGAAGTGCTGGTCGTTTTCTTCACCTAACCATTCTGCTTCAGTGCCCTTCTTCACAGGCCATACCACTGAGCGACGATATTCACCCGGTAAAGGTAAGAGTGCCAATGGCCCTAATGCGCTAAAACGCTCAAAACCAACGTGCTGATGAGGTTTAGAGGTTTGTACGGTAGTCACAATCGCGACTTGGTCATAATCATGCTCATCCACACCTACGCCAATCGCTTGTCGGCAGAATGAATCACGACCATCGGCAGCAATCACCAACTTGGATTTTAAGGAATGGATATATTCACCATTGCGCATCGCTTCGATGTGCACCTCATCCTCATTTTGCGTGAGTGAGGTCACTTGGACACCATCAATCAATTCAATCAACGGCTGTTGACGCACTTGGGTTAGCAATACACGGCCTAACCATGCGTTCTCAATCACTTGTCCAAAGCTTTCTACTTTTTCTTGTTCAGCGACGAGGCGTGCCTTACCAAAACTCCCTTGCTCAGTAATATGTACTTGCAGAATTGGTGTCGCATGTTGCTGTAATGCATCCCACAAGCCTAATTTTTGGTAAATCTGTACACTACGACGTGACAAGGCGGTATTACGCGCATCAAAACTGGAATGATAAGGGGCAACATTTTCGTCATCATAATTCGGATATTTCACAGCTTCTAATAGCTTTACTGCGATATTAGCTTTCGCCAACATTAGAGCAAGGCTGAGTCCAACCATACCTCCACCGACAATGATGACTTGTTGCTGCATAATATTATTCCTTATCAGTTTTTCATGACTTGATGTTAAGGGTCTGTTGATATTTCATCTATGGTTGCGTTGTAGGCTAAAACAACTTGAACGAGGCATGAAACGTAGGCAATGGCGAACTCCCTTGTCAAGTTTCATAACAAAGTTTAAGGAAGTTTTAGCCACAACCCTGTGGGACAGGGACATTTTTTGACGCTACGGCGTTATGGCTTATTTATTTAGAATGACTAAATTACATAAGCCATGCCTTGTATCACCTAAAAAATGTCCACTGTCGCAAGCATTTGTGAAATATCAACAGACCCTAGCCTATCTTACTCTAACTCAAATCAGGAAGGGAATTTGTACTTTGTTTGGTCTATGTTTTTAAAATATATTCAAAAGTTGTTTTGAACATCAAAGCAAATAAAAAAGGCCTATCAATCGATAGACCTTTTTCTCAACTTCAACTTAATTCGTTGCCATCAAACTTTCAATTTCTTCAACGGTTTTCACGACATTCTTGGTTAGAACCAATGGGCCATTTTCAGTGACCACAATATTGTCCTCGATACGAATGCCGATACCACGCCATTTTGCATCGACCGTTTCATCATCAGGTGCCACATATAAACCTGGCTCAACGGTCACAACCATACCAGCTTCATAAACACGCCAGTCTTCGCCATTCTTATAAGTGCCGACATCATGCACATCCATACCAAGCCAATGCCCTGTACCATGCATAAAGAATTGACGGAATGCTTCGCTTTCAACCAGCTCATCCACATTGCCACTCATTAAACCAAGATCAACCAGACCTTGAGTTAAAATCTTCACAGCCACTTCATGCGGATATTTATAAGGATTGCCGATACGGGTTGCATCAATCGCAGCCAGCTGAGCATCAAGAACCACGTTGTATAATGCTTTTTGTTCAGGGCTGAATTTACCATTTACAGGGAATGTACGGGTAATGTCCGATGCATAGAACTCATATTCACATGCTGCATCAATCAGCACTAAATCACCATCTTTTAACGGCTGGTTATTTTCAACATAGTGCAAAATACAGGCATTTTCACCGCCGCCTACAATACTGTTATAGGCTGGCACGCAGCCGTTTTTACCAAAGATATAATTGAGTTCCGCTTCAAGCGCGTATTCCATCATCTCAGGTTTAACCATTTGCATGGCACGGGTATGCGCTTCAGCACTGATATTCGATGCAATCTGCATCAGCTCAATTTCTTGTGCCGATTTTTTCAAACGCATTTCATCAACAATACGATCTAGTTGCACTACTTCTGCTGGCGCAGTACCCCCACGATGTGCATCCGCCTTCTGAATCCACTGGCTGACACGCGCATCAAATTCAGCATTCTGCCCAATACGATAGTAAAGACGTTGTTTATTCAATAATTTGTCGATGATTTCTTCATCAAGTAGATCAATTGCATAAGCTTCATCTGCATCATAAATTTCAATCGCACCATCAATACCTGCACGATAGCCATTCCAGATTTCCATTTCACGATTACGTCCGCGGCAGAATAAGCTATAGCTATATTCCTCCCCTTCTTCAAAGGTTTCGATCACGGCAACTGCTTCTGGCTCTGCAAATCCAGTCAGATAATAAAAACTACTGTCGGCACGATATTTATAATCCGCATCGCGGTTACGATACATTTCTGCCCGCGTCGCAATAATTGCAATGCTATTGCTGCCTATCTGTTGAGCGAGAAGATCACGTCGTAGTTTAAAATCGGCCTGACTTAATTTCATATTGTCCTTCTGATGAAGATGAATAATTGTAAGTATCTTTATTTATAAAAGTTTAAGGCACCGCCCGAGTTAACTCGGACGATGTGGGGTAAACATTTCTACCACGGTTTGCGGATCAGCTGGGTTATCCGAGTTTCTGCTTTTAGCATGAAAGTTTTGTAACAAAGAACTTTCAGCAACAGGAATCTTGATACGGCCAATCGACAGGCTCACCGGAATCAAGCGTACAAACTCATACAATTCCTGATAGCTTTCTTCGCCTTCTTCATCATTGTCCGAGTCTTCAAACTCAACCGCTGCAACATCTTGTAAATGTTCAATCAGCTCTTGCTCCTCGCCACGAATATGACCTGAAGCCAAACCAAAACCAAGTACAACCCCTGCACACCAGTCAGCCAATGCCTGAACACGATCGACCAGCAAATGATTGTCATCTGGGAGCATTGGTAAATAGTCTAATTCATCATCAGATAAAGCATGCGCCACATCTTCTGCTTCATCTGTCAAACTTTCCAGTGCTTCTGGCTGTAAAGCAGGTACATTAAGGGTGTTTAAGATTTGTGACCATTCATCTGCGGTTGGCGCTTGTGTCACACAAACTATACCAGTGAGTAAACCGTGTAACTCACTTGGACTTGAAATTTCTTCAATCCCATCAAAATGGGCATTCCATTCCGTCCAACCTGAAATATCGTCTTGCATTCGTTTATCCAATCTCTATACTGCTGTATATATTACCTTTGATTGCAACTCTGTGCGACCTTCGTTATGTTAGAACAATTACAGCGTCTACAAGCGCATATTGGTGTTTTAAAAACACGCCTACATCACTTTGAGCGAGAAAATACATCGCTCACTGAAGCTAAACAATTAGCTGAAACTGACCATCATGCACAAGTTGTGCAAAAAAATAGCATCATCACGCAAAAGCAGGAAGAAGTTGATAACTTAACTGAACAACTGACTCAGTTACAAGATCAATTTAAACAACTGAATCAAGATGCAACAACTTTAGCGGAACGTTATAGCCGTTTAGAGAAAAGCACCACTGATTTAAAAAATCGCTTTCAGGAAATCTTGGCTGAGCGTAATGACTTACGTGTGAACAAAGAAAAATTACAAGCACAGCAGCGTCATAGCCAACAAGAAATTCAGGATTTACAACAGGATCGTGATCGTTTGTTGCAAAAAAATGAACTTGCAAAATCTAAAGTGGAAGCCATTATCCAGCGTCTTTCTATTTTAGGTACGGCCCAAGATCAACATGCACAAGAAATTCAGCAGCTCGCCCATCCAAATGCTGAAACACACGAGGAGACCTGATCATGAGTGAATCAATCGTTGTCGAACTTCGCTTAATTGAACAGACTTTTCGTTTAAACACGACTGAAGATAAACGTGAAGAGCTGGAACGCGCCGCTGAATTATTGAATCAGAAGTTTCATGACATGCGTCGCAACGCACCGCGTGTAGAACATAACAAGCTTGTGATTATGGTGGCGCTACAAATGGCGCAGGAAGTGTTTAGCCTGAATAAGTCTTTACAGGAATATGCCCACTGTGAACATCTACTCCAAACCATTTTGGAAGACGTCGAACAAATTGTTGAGTAAAATTGCACAAAGCCCCATCAATTAGTAAGTATCTTTACAGATAACTGCCTTGCAAGGATTGTCATCGTGTAAAGATCAGTTATACTAAAACTGTCTCTAGGGTGTTCGCCAGTACGTCTATTCCCCTGCCGATACTTAAATTTATGGATGTGTTCTGTGTATTTTGAGTGTATGCCTGCCTCGAGTAGGAAACCCATTAAGTACGCGTCACCTCCACCTTGAACTCATCGGGTTCAGGGTAACGACCATGCAGCGGCACCTCTGGAGCATTATTTTTTAATATAAAAACAACAACTTAAAACAAACCATCTTTTTCTAAAACCTTTCTTTTTCTACTCAATTTATAAAAAATAGACATATAGTAGGCACCAAAAATATTGTGTTATATTGCCGTATATCGTTTCCCGCCCTCTAAATCGCCCCAAACCTAAGCTCCCCTGTAATAACTTAAATTCTATCATTCATTTGCTTAAGCTAAATGACTTAAAAAGCATACAGCTATAGTTTGTATTTAAAATAAAAATTGACCCTAAAGTAAAAATAAAAGTAGATTCTTAATATTTAAAAACTCAATCTTTCATAAGGCAAATCAACATGGTAAATAAAAAAGAACTCCATGAAGCAATCAACGGTTACACGGCAGCATGGAAATCTCTTTTTAATAGTAATACTCCCGCAGATCAGCATGAAGAAACTGGCATTGCAATGCGTTGGGAAGACTCATTATTCCCTTTTTCAAATGCTGCATTTCTAACAGATGAAATCAATGATTCTCTCACCTTAAAACAACACTTAAATACTGTTGCAGCACGCATGAGATCTAGACAACATGGCGGTTTACTTAATATCTGTAATGACTTAATAACAGGTGAAGCAAAGCTTAAATTTGATCAAACTCTGAAAGATGCTGGATTAGAATTTGTGATGACACTCGATAGTATGGCTGGCGATATCCTTCCACTTGAGCTCAATCCTATTCCTGAACTACAAGTCAAACGTGTTCGCTCTGCGAAAGAGCTAAGAGCATTTTCAGATATGAACTGTCTAGCTTATGGATTCGATGTTGAATGGGGTCGTAATGCGCTAGGAAATGTATGGATAGATCATGCATATTCTTTTGTAGGCTATGTTGATGATCAGCCTGTTTGCGCAGCATCAGCCGCTCCTGTCGGTGATGTCCTTTATTTGGCCTTGGTCGCGACCCGACCAGAAGCACAACGCAAAGGCTACAGCGAAACGATTGTGCGTCACGCTTTACTAGAGGGTTATAAGGCTACAGGCTTAACGCGAACGCTATTGCATGCAACACCTGCTGGAGCGCCCGTATATGAACGCATTGGATATTATAAATCTGCCAATATCAGTGCTTATCAATTAATTGGCTAGGTTTTAAAATCAAGAAGTAAACTTGAAAATTATTTTAAGTTTACTTCCCAAATCTTTTTCTTAGCAATTTCCATTTAGATCACATTAAATCTATCACTCATCTTTCAAAGCACATTCATAATTGCTTGGCTCTTGTGAACAACGTACCTGTTTTAATAACTTCATCATATCCTTGTCATAAAAGCCTTCTTTGGTCATTTGAATCCGCGCTTCACGCATCAAGCGCACATAGCCAGGCTTATCACTTTCATTCAGTTTTAACCAAAACTTGTCAGGGATATTGGCTTCAATCTTGTCTACAAACTCAAAGGCTGGATTCAGCTGTTTGGAAATCACTTCACGTGCAATAGAGCCCATCCCTGCTGGAAATTTATTACGATGCATAATCAGAGTACCTGTGACCTGTATCACAGGGAATTTAATGATGCCTCCAACGGCTTTACCTGATTTATCAGTCATGCCCTTTTGTAATTCCAATGGCTCAAATAAAATCGCTGGCCCAGCCATAATATCGACTTCTTTATTATTAAACTTTCCACCTACCGTCACCAAATCCACAGATACAGGTTGTGCTCCGACATTCTGCACCAGTTTCTTTTGCGTTTCATCGAACTGAAATACCGCTACTTTCTTACCAGCAGCTTTTGCCAAAGTATTAATATTACGATCAGTCACCATGATATAAGCCGCACCCAACGGCACGATACCAACAACCTCATAATCTTTATTCACCATCTTTTCATCGAATTTTGGATTAGCCAAAACCTGAATCACAGAACTGAGCTGCTTATAGGTTTGTAATGCACCAATCGCATCGATACTGCCTACAAATTTATTAAACTGTTTGGCTCGAAGGTTACTAATCCCCGCCCCATCGCAACGCTTACTCCGAAAATCTTCCGTAAGCACCGCCTCGTTGGTATAGACCTTTAGATTAACCAAAGTCGAGGCTTCTTTTTTTAATTTGGGATAATCAAAATCCAGTTTGAATTGCAAATGCGAAGGTCGGGTCACATTCATATTGACACCGAATTGCTTCGCGACACGAACCATACGGGGGATTTCAGTGATATAACTGGTGGCCTGTTCAAAAGCCTCGCTATGTTCACCATTGGGTGAAAACACACATAAAGTGACTTGCTTGGGAATCTGCTGCCATGTTTTTGGATCATTCAACAGTTGTTTGATCTTATTCTGTGAATGTGTCGACAGTGTTAAATCCAGCTTTCCTTCTGGCGCTGCATAAGTGGTATTCATCAGCAATATCGAGCTTGCCAGAACGCAGTGAGTCAAAAAGGATTTTGTGAATTTGATAAATTTATTATTGTGCATAGACCGATCCATTTTTAGCTATTTCCCAACAGTTTTATTCAAGTTAAGGAGAAAAGATAAAAATAGAATTGACTGTATTTGGTCGGTGCGTGTCAATTGAGCCAAAATAAACAAGCTGCCCCATTTTAGCCATAAAAGATGCTGAGCAGGTAAAGGATGTGGTGTTAGAAAAGGCGCAATACGTTTATCGGATATTTTTATTGGAAAGCCGAATCAACTGAAATATGCCGAATAAGCTGCTTTCTATGACGTGGAAACAAGCAGCTTATACAAAGTATTTCAGATTAAATAAATGACCAAACCACATTTTCATCCTGAGGTTTCAATAAAAAGCTGGTCTGAGCATCATCTTCTACCACGATATGCTGGTTAGAAATCATTTTGACCTTGAGAAGCGTATCATTCTCATAGACTAAATCACGTTTACCTTCTTTTTTTAAGACAAGCATTTGATCCAGAACAATTAGATTTTTTGATTCAAACATCGTTTTCTCTCTAAAAAGTCATCGCAATGTGAAGTATTTTCTAAAGTCGCTAAACTTCTATCCCCGCAAATGGTCAATCTAAGCAGACCATTCCTGCTAAAAAATACTGATTTAATGGTTGAGATACATATAATTGACATCTAAAGCTGTTATCTCACGCGCTGCATTCTAGATCATTTATTAAGCAAAATTACACATTTTGTCTAACAGTTCACAAAAAATTAGATTTTCGCAAAATTCATACAAAATATTTTTTTACTTCATGCATCGGTTTAACTGTCTTTCAGATGCATCATTTCATAAAGGCATAAAAAATGGCCACTTTAAAGCAGCCATTTTTTAAGATGAACTGGCTTACCAGCTTACGTTAACGCGTCGGTTTGGTGCCAAACAACCAACAAGTTTATAGTTGGCTTTATTACCCGTACATTGCTGATATAAGTCAGTCTGGCTATTTGCTTGAATTTGAATACGGTTTGCATCAACACCTTCATTTACCAGCAACTTCGCGACTGTATTGGCACGTTGCGCTGATAATTGATGGTTATAAGCAAATTTACCTAATGGATCCGCAAAGCCAGCGACAAGGATTGGGCCTGTTGCATTGCTTTGTTTAATACGTTGTGCAATCGCTGATACCGAAGCCGAACCTTGTTCAATTGCATTGGCATTAAAACGATCAAAGGCAAAGAATACGCTGCCAGAACGTGCAGTATTTACGTTTGCATCGTTAGGCACCTGATTATTTGCACCCCAAGCCATTAAGCCTTCACATGCTTCACCTTTCCATGACAATCTTTCTGACAAATATTTTTTGTCAAAATCGACGCGGAGTTGGCAACGTAAATAGTCTTGGCTATTCGGCTGGCGAATATCTAAAACGTAGTTCCAGGTCTTAACAAAGAATACGCCTTCGCTAAATTGAGGATTTCCCAATAAATGACGAATCTGGTCTTTGGTTAAGCCTGTATCTAAACGGGCAACATCGTCATATTCATAACGTTTTACCTGTTTTAAATAACTCTTTTCAACCGCAGGAAACTTGATTTCTTCTTGCTGAACTGGAGTTGTATCTTCATCTGCATAAGTCGCTACTGAGAAACCAGCAAGAGCTGCTACTGTTAAGCATTGAATCGTTTTTTTCATTTCATTACTCTCTTCATATGTTGAGTAAGGAGAGCCTGCGCTCTCCCCGCCAGTTTCTTAGTTGATTACACCGCTGATACCGATACGTACGCTTGGATCACCTTGAGATGCTGCTGCAACACCACCAGTAATTGACCAGCGACCATTATCAGAAGTTTTACGTAAAGTTACGCCGACCGCGTTTTCACCGCCATGGTAAGCAGCACCCGCAGCATAGGTATATTTACCTGCAACAAATGGAGCAGCCTCTAATGCCATCGCAGCTGCAACACCAGCATTGGCTTTTTTCTCTACGCTATCAATACGTTGGTTGGTATCGTAGAAAGCTTGTTGTAACTGATCACCAAGGTTAGTAATACGGTTACCCAATTCCTGATTTGACTGGTTCAATGTACCAATCGCATCATGAATCGTGTCTTTACCTGTACCACCAATATTGTTGGTTTTGATCGTACCGTCTTTATCGATTGAAGTATTTCCACCAATAATATTCTTGATGCTGTCAGAGATATTATGGATCTGACCACCATTCACAGCCTCTTTAGAGTCTTTTGCAATGGTTCCATCTGCGACACCTTTAACAACACGGTCGCCATCTTTACCTGCCATATTGACACTTGTACCACCAGTGTCTTTACCAACAGTAATTTCACCGTTTGGTTTCTGTTGCTGAACAAGACCTGACTTACCATTGTTGATGTTGTTGATATTATTCTGGATGTTCTGAATATCATTTGTGTTCTTGTCAACATTCTGTTTGACATCCCACAACTGACCACCATTCACCGCATCTTTAGAATCTTTCTCAACCTTACCATCAGCAACATTCTTCAAGTTAGTGCCCTTATCGCCACCACCTAAAGTCACTGAGTTCTTATCAACATTGCCATCTTTGTCTTTGTCATATTGAACCGCATTATCTGAAAGATTACCGATATCTTTACCGATCTGGTCTTTCAATTTATTTAACTGGTCAACATTGACTGCATCTTTACCATTTACGCCATCAGCAACATTGGTAATCGTTTTATTACCCGCATTGATGCCATCTTTGGTAATGCTTGGACCATTTTTAATGACCAAACCGTTGTTGTTCAATACAGTATCACCCGTGGTAATGCTGTCGAACTTCGCATC
>NZ_LZPJ01000103.1:0-37770 GCF_001729365.1 Acinetobacter sp. YK3 | reverse complement strand
ATAGTTAAACTATGGCTTTTTTATGACAATGATAAAATGATGTAACGATTCGCTGCTTGAGCATTACAACAAGCACAACTATGCTAAAAACAACAATCAAATGAATCATATAAGGGCGTTATGGGACTGGAACAATGGGTTCTATCTATCATGGAGAAACTGGGATATTTAGGCATCGCATTTTTAATGTTTCTGGATAACGTTTTCCCGCCTATTCCTTCAGAAATTATTATGCCCTCAGCGGGCTACACAGCATCGAAAGGTGAACTCACTCTCATCGGTGTAATTATGGCTGGCAGTGCAGGTTCAATTCTGGCAGCGATGCTGTTGTATTGGATAGGACGAAAAGTTCCTCAGCAACGCTTGTTTAATCTAACCGAACGCTACGGCAAATATTTACGTATTCAAGTTTCTGATTTAGAAAAAGCACTAGACTGGTTCAACAAGCATGGGCATCGTATTGTCTTTTTTGGCAGAATGATTCCTGCGGTACGGTCTTTGATTAGTATTCCGGCAGGCATGAGTAAAATGCCTTTTGCAAAGTTTATGTTTTATAGCATTGCAGGCACCTTAATCTGGACCAGCTTTCTGGCTTATTTAGGTTTTCATTTTAGTCAGAATCAAGCATTGATGAGCTTGATCATGCAACGTATCAGCATCATCATTTTAGCGATCGTTATTCTGTATCTGTTGTGGTGGGCGATTAAGAAATTTTATCTCAACAAATCCAATCAATAATCCAAACCCTACGGTATTCAATCGACAATTCTCAAGATCACTAATTTAAAGTAGCCAACCATAACTGGCTTTGCTGCATTTCGTCTCTTAGCCAATCTCTCAACAATAGCTTTCGAACATCCTCTTCAAACGGTTGGGCTGATAAAAGATAGTAAGATGAACCATCGGCATAACCAGAGGCCACCTGTTCCAGCAAATGATATTTAAGTTCTCTTTCAACCATATAAGCCGAAACAACAGTTGTTCCCAGCCCTGCCAGACAAGCTTCAATACATAAATAAAAATGCTCAAGAGAAACAGCTTTCATCTCCTTGAGTTGCGCTTGATGATGACGCTTAAATTGTTGCCACAATTGAGGCCTAGACTTGGAAATAAATACCTGATTTCCCGTAGACTGTGCATGCTTAGCTTTTACATAGAGCATCTGCTCATCTGCAATTTTTTCACTGTAGACCGCAGTGCCCCAATCAAAATCATCTCTCCGTAAAGCCAAGTCAATATTTTGCGCCCTAAAATCGACCTCTCCTCCCGCAGTTAACAGACTGACCTCAAACTCAGGATAAAGCTGTTTAAATTGCGCTAAACGAGGAATCAGCCATTTCATTGCAATCGTCGGCTCGCAAGACAACACAAGATTCTTTTTTATTTCCGTCTGTTGTTGTAATTGTAATAAGCATTGATCAAGCTGCTGGAACACTTGCTGGCAACAATCAAATAAAATCTCACCTTGTTGGGTTAATCGTAATTTTCGTGCTTCCCGAATAAATAAAGCAAAACCGAGCATATCTTCCAGACTTTTAAGCTGCTTACTCACCGCACCTTGTGTCACAAATAAGCGTTCTGCGGCAATCGTCATGCTTTCATAACGAGCAACAT
Source organism: Acinetobacter sp. YK3 (assembly GCF_001729365.1). Lineage (NCBI taxonomy): Bacteria > Pseudomonadati > Pseudomonadota > Gammaproteobacteria > Moraxellales > Moraxellaceae > Acinetobacter > Acinetobacter sp. YK3. The sequence continues at coordinate 36,156 of NZ_LZPJ01000103.1, read as the reverse complement.
AATAAAAAAACTTAAGAGAATTCAAAGATAAACGCTCAATCATTCCAAAAACTCATGCATAGACAGGAATTAATTTCGTTTTTAAATATAACAAGAATATGAAAAATATAGAAATTATTAAAATGATTAGCTTAGGAATAGATGAGTGAATGAAATAATCACGGTAGGGTTGGTTACCTTATTAGCCGTTATTAGTCCAGGTGCAGATTTTGCCCTCGTAAGCCGAAATAGTTATCTTTATGGTCGATCTTTGGGACTCTGCACTGCTTATGGTATTGCTTGTGGTGTCTGGGTGCATGTTGCATATAGCGTGATTGGATTAACGTTTTTGCAGCATCATATTCCCAGTTTAATTCATATTATCCAGTATATTGGAGCGACCTACCTGATTTATATTGGCTATAAGATATTCACTCAAGCGCCAGTTAGATTGAATGACAAAAATATTGATCTGACCCGCTGGCAAGCATTTAAACATGGCTTTTTCACCAATAGTCTAAATCCTAAAACCACATTATTTGTCATGAGTATTTATTCTCAACTCATCAGCACCGAAAATAGCAATATGACACTTCTTGGCTATGGACTTTTTATTTCTGCAAGTCACCTTGCATGGTTTTGCATGATTGCCATTTTTTGTGCTACCCCAGTGATTCGAAATAAGATTTTATCCAAGCAAATAATCATTAATCGTGTGATTGGTGCTGTACTCAGTGGATTAGGGCTTAGTTTATTTCTTGCCACATTTTAACGTCTTATAATAATAATCATTGTAATATAAATACCCTGATGTGATTTTAATCATAAAAATCCACCGATAAAAAAACGTCCTCTAGGGACGTTTTCATATTTATTTTTTCTAGGGCAACTTTTTTTAAGCTGCGCCAGATGTAGCATTACGCTGGCGTATGATACATCAAATAGAGTTCATTTAAGTTTTCAGGAATTTCTTCTGCCAATTCATCCATTAGCTGACCATTACGGCGGAAAGATTCCATTTGTGGATCTTCTTCATCAATTCCGCTAAAGACCATGATTGGTAAAGTTAAGTCAATCAACTGTTCTTCAAATTCAGGCGCAAACCATGCATCTTCATTGAGGAACATTGCATCAACAAAACCAACACTCCAATCGCCTAAGCTTGACTCAACATCAGCTTCTTCGATTTCAAATGGAAACTCGATTCCATTTTCATTGGCTAAATCCTGACGAATAGATTCCAACCAAAGCTTCACCTGCTCAAGTACTTCAGCAGGAAGTTTTTTATGGTTACCTTCGAAAAGTTCATCTAACCAACGATCAAATTGTGGACCAACGGCAATTGCACACAAAAAGCCATGAGTCGCTGCAAAATCTAGACCGTATTCGTTTTGATCACCGTCAAGATAATTACTCAATAAGTCTAAATCTAACGTGCTCATTCTTTGTTTAATCCAATTTTAAAAATACATCGGCAACAGCATAACATTTTCGGGCGTGAAGTCTTAGCAATTTCGCTTAGTCTTCGTCGTCAAGGTCATCATCGTCGAAATCATAGTCAAAATCTTTTAATTCTCGTTCTAAACGACGTTGAGCTAAAAGGTCATCAATTAAACGGCGCTTTTCTAATGATTCTTTAGCGCTGATTTTTCCTGATGACTCATCAAAACCAACATCATCTTCACCGTAGTTATCATCATCTAGTTCAAAATCTGTAGAAGACACTAAGTACCTCTAATGAAAAAATGTTAATGGGTCTAGCCGCTATTTATCGGTCTTGGCCCACCTTGTCAAGTTTTATTTGTTTTTTTTACCATAAAACCGTGTTTTGTACTTTTTTTCGGCAGTTTTTTTGTGTATTTATAATCCAGGGACATCAACAATGAAAAAAGTTCTTTAAACAGGAATTACGCTTGAAAAATTATGACTTAACCCCATATTCAATGAACAAACGTGAAATCAAATCTATTTTTTATTTAGAGCAAACGGATCAAATCCAAAACATTCATCGTGAATTGTGCTATCATGCACGGTTTTTCACCGCCACAGATTCAACAAAAGAGTAAGCAAAGATGAGCGATATGAATTCCCCTACTTCGCAAGTAGCGGCTCTGATTAGCCGAGGCAAAGAGCAAGGTTATTTAACTTACGCTGAGGTTAACGATCATCTACCAGACTCAATTACGGAAAGTGAGCAGATTGAAGACATCATCCAGATGCTTCAAGACGTTGGTATTCCAGTGCATGAACGTGCGCCAGAAACTGATGACACCATGTTTGGTGAATCAACTGAAGCTGCTGACGAAGTTGCCGAAGAAGAAGCTGCTGCCGTATTAGCATCGGTTGAAAGTGAGCCTGGTCGTACCACTGACCCTGTACGTATGTATATGCGTGAAATGGGTACAGTTGAACTTCTTACACGTGAAGGCGAAATTAGCATTGCAAAACGCATCGAAGAAGGTATTCGTGACGTTTTACATTCGATTGCTTACTGGCCAAATGCTGTTGAAGTTGTTTTACAAGAATATAATGATTTTTTAACTGGCGAACGTCGTCTTGCCGATATTCTTTCTGGCTATTTAGATCCGGAAACTGACGAAGAAATTCCAGAAGTTCTGGAAGAAGCTGAGATTGAAGAAGAAGATGAAGAGAAAGATTCTTCTAAAGCCAAAGACGTCAAACTTGATGATGATGACGAAGAAGAAGAATCTGAAGGTGATGATGACTCTGAAGGTGATTCAGGTCCAGACCCAGAAGTTGCTAAAGTTCGTTTCTCAGAATTAGAAGCGGCTTGGAACGAAACAAAAACAGTTGTGGCAAAACACGGTCGTAACAGTGAAGAAGCGAAAGCAGCACTTGAAGCGCTTGCTGCTGTGTTCATGATGTTCAAATTTACGCCACGTCTGTTTGAAATCATTTCAGAAATGATTCGTGGTACACATGAACAAATTCGTTCAAATGAACGTGAAATCATGCGTTATGCAGTGCGTCGTGGCCGTATGGACCGTAACCAGTTCCGTACCACCTTCCCAGAGCAAGAATCAAATCCTGCATGGTTAGACGAACAAATTGCAAAAGCACCTGCTGAAACCAAAGCACATTTGGAAAAAGTACGTCCAGACGTATTGGCATTCCAGCAAAAGATTGCCGATATCGAGAAAGACCTTGGCTTAAACGTTAAAGACATCAAAGAGATTTCTAAGCGTATGGCTGTGGGCGAAGCGAAAGCACGCCGTGCCAAAAAAGAAATGGTTGAGGCCAACTTGCGTTTGGTAATTTCGATTGCGAAAAAATATACCAACCGTGGCTTACAGTTCCTCGATCTTATTCAAGAAGGTAACATCGGTTTGATGAAAGCCGTAGACAAGTTTGAATATCGTCGTGGTTATAAATTCTCGACTTATGCAACTTGGTGGATTCGTCAGGCGATTACCCGTTCGATTGCGGATCAGGCACGTACCATTCGTATTCCAGTACACATGATTGAAACGATCAACAAGATCAACCGTGTGTCGCGTCAGCTACTTCAAGAAATGGGCCGTGAGCCTACACCTGAAGAATTAGGTGAACGTCTGGAAATGGACGAAGTTAAGGTTCGTAAAGTACTTAAAATCGCAAAAGAACCGATTTCGATGGAAACACCGATCGGTGATGATGAAGATTCGCATCTTGGTGACTTCATTGAGGACTCAAACATCACTTCTCCAGTAGATGCTGCGACCTCGGAAGGCTTGAAAGAAGCGACGCGTGAAGTGCTTGAAAACTTGACTGAACGTGAAGCGAAAGTATTGAAAATGCGTTTTGGTATCGACATGCCAACCGATCATACTTTAGAAGAAGTAGGTAAACAGTTTGACGTTACGCGTGAACGTATTCGTCAGATTGAAGCGAAAGCATTACGTAAGCTTCGCCACCCTTCTCGTTCTGAACACTTACGTTCATTCTTGGAAAACGACTAATCTTTGGGACATCTTGAGTGAGGGTTAAAGCCCTTATTCAAGACTTGAAGTTCAATACTTCATCCCCATCTATGTATTAGATCAAAAGCGCCTGCACTGATGCAGGCGTTTCAAATTAAGAGGTTGCTCATGTTAGACCGCACTCCTTCTCGTGAATTACAAGAACATCTTTGGGTCTTCCCAATGGACTATCCAATCAAATTGATTGGTAATGCAGGGGATGAACTTCGAGTCGCTGTTGTTGATATTTTGCAGAAGCACTTCCCTGAATTTGATGGTAACTCAGTAAAAGTTCAGCCTTCACGTACAGGTAAATACCACTCTTTAACAGCCCAATTACGCTTTGAAGAGCTGGAACAAGTTCATGCGTTATATGCTGATCTTGCAGCCTGTCCTTTAATCAAGACAGCGCTTTAATAGAGAAATCCAAAATGCGAAAGTGTTTTGGATTTTTTTTGCGTAAAAATAATCTTCTTCCTGTTGATAAATCGCTATTTATCTTCTCAAAATCATTACATAATTACGCCACTGACCCATTAAAAATTGCAAAGGAAATTCTGTTGTAATGAGTGCTGTAAAACCAAGCTTAATCATTCGTTGTTTCAATGATCTACAAGATTACACGACTCGTTTTGAAGCCATGAAAGACTTCACAACCCATCGTGATGAAAACACCCCTGATGAAGTCTGGTTATTACAACATCAGGATGTTTTGACTCAAGGTCAAGCAGGCAAAGCCGAACACATCCTCATGCACAGTAATCTGCCAATTGTTCATACAGATCGTGGCGGTCAAGTGACTTGGCATGGCAAAGGCCAACTGGTTGCTTATTTCCTATTAGATCTCAATCGCTTGAAATGGCATGTCCGTACTTTGGTGAGCTTTGCCGAGCAAGCCATGATTGACTTGCTCAAACAGTACAATATCGATGCCTACGCCAAACCCGATGCACCTGGAGTTTATGTGGATGGACGAAAAATCGGTTCACTAGGCTTTAAGATTCGCCGTGGTCGTAGCTATCATGGTCTTGCGCTCAATATTGACTGTGACTTAACAGGCTTTCAAACCATTAACCCATGTGGCTATGCAGGTTTAGAAATGGTGCGCCTGCAAGACTTACTTGAAGATTATCCAAGCTTTGAACAGCTCTGTGATACTTTCATTGCTTATTTAAAAAATACCGATTTGTTTAATGACCTTGTAGTCAAATCTGAATAATTTACTTTTCAATCCCGATAAAATAAATTAGAGTAAAAGCTCTAAATTAGCTTTTGCATAATTTTAATAAGGGATGAGCAAGTGATTTCAACCAAAGCAGTGAAGCCCACTTTGCAATTTGCCTATGTCAAACTCATGATGGATGTCGTGGGTCGTGGCCTCGTGATGGCAAGCCAAGTGGATCGTGAAGTACAAGAGGAAGTGTCCAAGTTTCCTGTTGGTTTTATCCTTTCAATGAATGTTTTTCCAAATGGGCCTGCATTCATTGCTCGAGTGACCGAAGAAAAACAATTAGAGCTTCTGCCAAACTACAAAGGCAAGCCAGATTTAACCATTACTTTCAAACATCTGACCCATGCCTTTCTGGTATTTTCATTTCAGGAAAGTACAGCTCAAGCCTTTGCCAATGACCGTATGATCGCTGATGGTGATGTCTCCAGCGCCATTCGTTTAGTGCGTTGCCTGAATAAAATGGAAGCTTTGATCCTACCCAAATTGATCGCTTCACTTGCTGTGAAACGCTACCCTGCTGAATTGACATTAAAAGAAAAATTCGCAGGTGCAAAAAATATTTATCTTAAAGTCGCAAAATCATATCTGAAACGGAGCGCATAACATGGCTAAGCCTTATTACGAGTTTTTCTGTCCAGTAAAAGTCATTGCTGGTAACGCTGCGTTAGAGCACATCCCTTTTGAATTAGCGACTTTAGGCGCAAAACGCCCAATGATCATTACCGATAAAGGCGTGCGTGCCAATGGTTTACTCAGCCCAATTGAAGCTGCTTTCAGTACAACCGATGCAGTAATTGGTGCGATTTTTGATGATGTACCACCCGATTCAAGTTTGGAAGTGGTTCGTCTCGCTGCTGAACTGTATCGCAAGCAAAAATGTGATGCGATCATTGCGATTGGTGGTGGTTCAGTCATTGATACCTCTAAAGCAACCAACATCTTGGTATCTGAAGGTGGCGATGACCTTTTGCAATATTCAGGTGCGCACAACCTGCCAAAACCACTAAAACCATTCTTCGTGATTCCAACCACTTCTGGTACAGGTTCAGAAGTGACCATGGTGGCTGTGGTTTCTGATACGCAACGCAATGTAAAACTGGCTTTTGCCTCTTATTATTTGATGCCGCATGCTGCGATTCTCGATCCACGCATGACCCAAACCTTGCCACCGCATTTGACAGCCATGACAGGTATGGATGCACTGACGCACTGTGTTGAAGCCTATACCTGTTTGGCAGCCAATCCACTTAGTGATGCCTATGCAAGCGCAGGGATTAAAAAGATCAGCGAAAACCTGTTTAAAGTTTTAGACAATCCTAGCGATGCACAAGGTCGTCTAGAGCTTGCTCAAGCATCAACAATGGCTGGGATCGCCTTCTCAAATTCAATGGTCGGTTTAGTCCATTCACTGGGTCATGCGCTTGGTGCCGTTGCTCATCTGCCGCATGGATTGTGCATGAACTTATTCTTGCCATACGTGCTCGAATATAACAAAGAGATCAATGGCGACAAGATTGGCGAATTACTGCTTCCACTTGCAGGTGCAGATATTTATGCACAAACACCAGCTAATCTCCGTGCAGATAAAGCCATTGCGACGGTTCTTGCCATGCGTGACCGCTTATTTAGCCTAACCAAGTTACCACGTACCTTACGTGAAACTGGTAAAGTCACCGAAGCACAACTGGATGAAGTGGCTGAAAAGGCATTGAATGATGGCTCAATCATTTACAATCCAAAAGAAGCAAACCTGCAAGATATTCGTGCAATCCTGCAAAAAGCATGGTAATACATTGAATTAAATGATTTTAATTGGAATAAAGCCTCAATTTTGAGGCTTTATTTTATTTCAGTGAATCTTTATTCATCTTTTTGTTTACCCTTTTGGCAAAAAAGTTGCTAAAAAAAGTGTAAAAGTACTGCCAATTTATAGCGTTTTACGATAGATTGGCGCACTTCGTTTTTTCTGTAGGGGGGATCATTTCGTCTCAAATGATCCTTAAACCATAGCTGATCCTTGATCAACGATTATGAGGATAACGCCGTTGACAAATATCTCTGGGACTCCATCGGTAGCTAAGCTGCAAAAGACACTGGGTCTTTGGCACATTATCATTATTGGTTTAGCTTACATCCAACCCATGACTTTGTTTGACACTTTCGGATTGGTTTCGGAAGAAAGTCATCACCATGTTCCGACCTCCTATATTGTTGCCCTGATTGCAATCTTATTTACTTCAATCAGTTATGGTCACATGATTCGTCGATACCCATCATCAGGATCGGCTTATACCTATGCACAAAAATCAATTCATCCCAATGTAGGTTTCATGGTGGGTTGGTCATCTTGGCTGGATTATTTACTTTCCCCGATGGTCAATATTATCTTGGCGGTGATTTATCTTGAAGCCTTATTCCCAACGGTGAATCATTGGGTCTGGGTGGTTGTGCTCACCGCATTTATGACAGGGATCAACTTACGTGGTGCCCGTTTTGTCGCCAACTTTAATAGCTGGATTGTACTGGTACAGTTGATTGTGATTGCGACATTTACCTATCTGGTTTATGACAAATTGCAAATGGGGATCAATGCGGATGGCGCGATTACGGCTGAAACCCGCTATCAGTTATGGAGTATGGAACCCTTCTGGAATGAACTAACCTCGGTTGGTGCATTAATTACAGGTGCAACCCTACTCTGCTTCTCATTTACAGGTTTTGACTCTCTCAGCTCTCTGGCAGAAGAAACCAAAGATACAGAAAAAACCTTACCGAAAGCGATTTTTCTGACTGCATTATTTGCTGGTGTTATTTTCATTATTAGCACCTACTTTATGCAGATTTACTTCCCGAATGATCCTAAGTCGTATTTCACCAATATCGCTGAAACTCAACCTGAGATTCTGCTTTTGGTCGGCGGTTCATTATTCCAGTCTTACGTACTTGCTTTTGCAATTGTAACGGTCATGGCGTCAGGGATTTCTGCACATGCAGGCGTTTCTCGCTTAATGTACGTGATGGGTCGAGACGGCGTGATCAACAAGAAGATTTTCGGTCATATTAGCCCGAAGACTTTTACACCGTCGTATAACATTATCATTGTCGGTTTAGTCGCATTGACTGCGGGCTTTATGGATCTGGATATTGTTATTTCAATGATTAGCTTTGGTGCACTGACAGCATTTACCTTTGTAAACCTGTCTGTTATTTCTCGATATGCATTACGAGATGGCCGAACTAAAAACCTGAAAGACATTATCAGCTTTGTAATTATTCCTTTGCTTGGCTTCATCAGCATCTTTGCAATGTGGCTTGAAATTGAAGAGTCGGCATTGAAGTTCGGTTTATGGTGGGCAATGTTTGGTATTTTATACTTGGGTTATAAAACCAAAGGCTTTAAATACAACGCACCACAACATAATGAATTTGATGACAAGCACTAATCTTCATCCGATTTAAAATAAAAAAGGCGTTGAATGCGCCTTTTTTATTATCTTTCATTTTAGCCATGCAACTTTTCAACAATTGCTTTCACACGTTGAGCGTAAAGCTTCGCAGTCTCTAAATCACCTGTGGGAATTTCATCGGTACTCGCATCTGACGGTGACTGAACCAACAGACCAACTGAACCACCCAAATTATTGATATCCTCGCGCTTAGCCGCTTTGGTATTGGCTGGCAACAAGCCCAAGCTCACCCAAATTCCACCGTGCTGTGATGCCAAAGTTTGTAACTGGATTAAGGTGACTTGCTTATCACCATTCAAACTCGCACTGTTGGTAAAGCCAGCAAACACCTTATCTTGCCAGCCGCGGGTAAACCAGATTTTAGAAGATGCATCAGCAAATTTCTTAAACTGCCATGGCGTTGCTGCCATATAGGTTGGTGCACCAAAAACAATACCTTGTGCGTCATTAAGCGTTTGCCAGTCTTGTTCAGTAATCTCACCATTCTGATCAATTTCAATCAGAGAGGCATCAATTACACCCGCAAAGGTTTCAGCAATCACTTTGGTATGACCATAGCCAGAGAAATATACAACCGCAATTTTTGTCATGGATTTATCCAGAATTTTTAAAAAGTTCGATTTAATGATATATTTTAGAAACTAGGTGTCAATTAGTTACCATTTGGTAACTAGGGATAGTCAGTTGAAAAAGTTGAGGGTTTTAAAATGAATCAAGCATTAAAATATGATATTTATCAACAACATTGTCCTGCACGTTTATTTTTCGAAAAAATTGCAGATAAATGGGTTTTAATGATTATCAATGTGCTTGCCCGAGAGACTCAGCACTTCAATTTACTAAAAAAAAGTATTCAAGGCATTTCGCCTAAAGTATTGTCTCAGAAGCTCAAAATGCTTGAACGTGACGGCTTTATTCAACGGCAAGTCCAGAATACCGCACCGATTCGGGTTGATTACTCACTCACTCCACTCGGCTTAGAAGTTGCAGAAATGGCGTATCAATTAAAAGATTGGGCTGAAAGTAATATCGAACAGGTCATCTACGCTCAACAACATTTTGATTCGATACAAGAACAAGAAATCGAATAACACAATGAGGTACGAATATGTATCCACAACCTTTAATTGCAGTTGCAGATGTTGAGAAAACCAGTCAGTGGTACCAAACAGTACTTGGCTTAGAAAGTGGTCATGGCGGCAAAGAATATGAACAGTTACTGTTTGAACAACGTATGGTGTTGCAGTTGCATCAATGGCAAGCACATGAACATCCACATATTGGTGATCCCAAGCGACTGATTGGCAACGGCGTTTTATTATGGTTTGAAAGCAATCGATTTGATGAGATTGTAAAAAAACTACAAACCCATCAAGTCGAAATTTTAGAAGGCCCTAAATACAATCCCAATGCACATCATCGGGAGATCTGGTTTAGAGATCTCAATGGTTACACGCTGGTCGTTGCAAGCCCTTATGGTGATCTCTAAGCTGCGAACTTAAAGTTGTTTAAAACCTTGTTGTCTCCATGCTTCATAGACAATCACGGCTGTCGCATTGGAAAGATTCAAGCTTCTTGAGTTTTCCGCCATTGGCAAACGAATCCACTGCTCTTGCGGAAACATCAGGCGTACCTGTTCAGGTAAACCACGGGTTTCAGGCCCCATCAATAAGGCAACTGGACGATTCAGATCGACGGTATGCGGTGTCGCACTGCCTTTAGTCGTCAATGGGAAGACATGCTCCACCCCCTTCGCTTTTAAATCAGCAAGGCAAAGCTCGATATTGTCCCAAATTTGCATTCTTGCCCATTCGTGGTAGTCCAAACCTGCACGTTTCAACTTTTTATCATCCAGCTCAAAACCCAAAGGTTTGACTAAATGTAGTTGCGCACCTGTATTGGCACATAGACGAATGATATTACCTGTATTCGCTGGAATTTCAGGCTCGTATAGGACGACATGAATCACAAATTTTCTCTACTTTTCACAATCCCTCCTAACCTCCCTTTGGAAAAGGGAGGAACTCCCCCCCTCTTTTTTTAAAGAGATGAGAAGCGGTTATAGCTCCGCAAGGAGAGATTTTATTGCCATTTTAACTGTTCACGTAGACTGACCACTTCACCAATAATGGTTAAAGTTGGCGCTACGATCTGATGTTCAGATACCTTAGTTGCGATATCCGCCAATGTACCCACCACTACTTTTTGCTCAGGTGTGGTACCTTTTGAAATTAAAGCCACTGGCATAGTTGGACGCTGACCATGTGCAATTAATTGCTCACAAATGCGCTCCAAACCAACCAAACCCATATATAGAACGAGCGTTTGGTTTTCATAGACTAATTCATTCCACGGTAGCTCAGGCGAGCCTTCTTTTAAATGTCCTGTCAAGAACCGTACACTTTGCGCATAATCACGATGGGTGAGTGGAATGCCTGCATACGCTGAACAACCCGAAGCTGCGGTAATACCTGGAACGACCTGAAAGGTCACATTGGCTTCAACCAGTTCCTGAATCTCTTCACCACCACGACCAAAAATAAACGGATCACCACCTTTTAAGCGGCATACACGTTTACCTTGTTGCGCATATTCCACCAATAAAGCATTGATGCCATCTTGTGGAACCGAATGATTAGAGCGAGCTTTACCGACATAAATCTTTTCAGCATCGCGGCGGCATAAGTCCAAAATGGGCGCAGATACGAGACGGTCGTAAATCACCACATCCGCCTGTTGCATTAAACGCAATGCTTTTAAAGTCAAAAGCTCAGGATCACCTGGCCCCGCGCCGACCAAATACACCTCACCTTTCGGTGCCGTCCATTCAGTCAAAGCTTGTTTAATGAGATCATTGGCAACATCAAGATTGTCATTAAAGACTTGTTCTTTCAGCGGACTGGCGTACAGGTTTTCCCAAAAGATACGGCGTTCATCTGGATTGGCAATTTTGGCTTTGACTTGCTTGCGCCATTGACCAGAAAACTCAGCCAATTTGCCCATCCCATGCGGCACAATGGTTTCAATCTGGGTGCGTAACTGTCTGGATAAAACAGGCGATGCGCCATTGGAAGCGACCGAAATCACCAAGGGAGAACGATCAATAATCGCAGGCACCATGAAACGACAATGTGGAATATCATCGACACTATTCACCAGCAGATTACGCTGTTCACACTGTTCAAATACGCTTTTATTAACGTCAGGCTGATCTGTTGCCGCAATCACTAAGCGATAAGCTGTTGCCAGAACATTTTCAGAGAAAGGCGATTGAATATATTGCCCTGTCGATTGCTCAACAAGCTGATGTAATTCAGGAATGATGTCAGGTGCAATGACATCAACAATTGCACCTGCTTTGACCAACAAGTTTGCTTTGCGGTAGGCAATATGCCCACCACCCACAATCAGACAACGTTGCTGTTGCAACTTTAAAGAGATTGGGAAAATTTCCACGTGACGCCTCTATATTTTCAATCTGATTGAGCTAAAGCAAAAACTATGCACAAAATCGATGCAAAGTTTAGTCGATGTAGCTAACACCACCCATATATGGACGTAAAACTTCTGGAATCTCGATTGAACCATCAGCACGTTGATAGTTTTCCATCACTGCAAGCAAGGTACGACCAACTGCCAAGCCAGAGCCATTTAAAGTATGCACCAATTCGATCTTCTTCTGATCAACACGGTAGCGTGCTTTCATACGACGTGCTTGGAAATCACCCATATTTGAGCAGCTTGAGATTTCACGGTAGGTATCTTGGCTCGGTACCCATACTTCTAGGTCATAAGTTTTAACCGCGCCGAAGCCCATGTCACCACCACAGAGTAAAATCTTGCGATATGGTAAACCTAATGCCTGTAAAATGCCCTCTGCATGTGCAGTTAAGTCTTCAAGTGCCTGCATAGAGTGCTCTGGTTTTACGATTTGCACCATTTCAACTTTGTCGAATTGGTGTTGACGAATCAAACCACGCGTATCACGACCATAAGAACCTGCTTCACTACGGAAACATGGCGTATGTGCAGAATATTTCAGCGGCAAACGATCCGCATCGATAATTTCATCACGTACAAAGTTGGTGATTGGTACTTCTGCAGTCGGAATCAGGTAATACTCTTTTTCACCCTGAAGCTTAAATAAGTCTTCTTCAAACTTTGGTAATTGACCTGTACCACGTAGCGTATCAGCGTTAACTAAATACGGTACATAGGCTTCGGTATAACCATTTTTAAGAGTATGTGTATCGAGCATGAACTGAGTCAAAGCACGTTGTAAACGCGCCAAAGGTCCTTTCAATACGCTAAAACGTGAACCTGTCAATTTGGTCGCTGTTTCAAACTCAAGCCCACCCATCATTTCACCAAGATCGGTATGGTCTTTGATCTCGAAATCAAATTGACGTGGTATGCCCCACTTCAAGATTTCAAGGTTATCGCTCTCATCTTTACCAAATGGAACAGACTCATCTGGCAAGTTTGGAATTGCGAGAGATTTTTGCTCAAGTTCAGCTTGTAACTCAGCCAAAGCAACTTCAGCAGCTTTGATTTCATCACCAATGGCAGCCATACGCGCCATAATTTCAGAAGCATCCCCACCCGATTTTTTGATTTGACCAACCTGTTTAGCACCAGCATTACGCTCTGCTTGTAAGTTTTCAGCTTTGGATTGCAAATCTTTGCGGCGAGCTTCTAAATCAGCCCATTCTTGCACATTTAACTGAATACCACGTTTTGCCAAAGCAGCATTGACTGCTTCGATATTATTTCTAAGTAATTTTGGGTCGATCATAATCAATCATGAATAGAGGAAAAAACTGGCTATAGTGTAAGGCTTAAACCTAAAAAAATACAGCGCTTGTGCAGCCTCTAGACACGATATGTAGAGGCTGCATTCAAACTAGCCTGCATCTTTTGGCAAGCTCGGCAAGTATTCTGCTTTCACAAACTCTTTGGCAGCATAATATGGCAAGGTCAATTCACTCATTACCTCAGCATAAGAAGCTAGCTCATACAACGGGTAAACAAAGACAATCCCGTTCACGCCATAGTAATAGTTATCACTAACCTGCAATTGTTCTTTCTTGATGTTATGTTCTTCTAGCCAATTCTGATTTGCGGCATACAGTTCATCACGCAGCTTGGTATTCATATCAGGTTTAAGCAGTTCACTCACCGTGATATGTTTTTTATTGGTCAAATCAAAGTTCACAAACTCCTGATGTGACATACCATGTGCTGCTCCAGCTGAATAAGAGTAGCTTTGAATCGCAAATGTCGCCAGATTATAGTTCTGACTTACAAAACGCACATAAGTACTGCTCTCATTCTGTGCTGCCCCATCCGCAGGCGCCTTAACAGGCTGATCCGTCAGGTTTGCAAATGCATTCGGTTCAGCTTTTTTCATGCGATTTACAAAATATTCATCAATCCATTTCTGATTGGTTTCAACCGTTTGCAAGTCATAACTGGTACAGCCGTCTTCCAGACAGACTTTTTGCTTTGGAAGTTTGACTGGTACTACTTTTGCATGAATCAATGGAATATCCACTTTTTCTGTCGTCGCTTTCTGCTCTTGTTTAGGTTGACAGCCAGCCAATGCAACAACAGCCAGAATAGGGAGAATTGGAACAAGTTTTGATAATTGTGAAGTATTCATCGTTATGCATGTCTCAGATGTTTTCCTTCACTATACAAAGCCTTGCTATGAGATGAAATTAAGAAATGTATCCAGCTTTTCCATGCATAAAAAAGCCGCAACATGTGCGGCTTTTCTCGGTCTCAGTGATTACTGATCAATAATGTCGGTGCCCTTAGGCGGTGTAAAATTAAACACCGAGGCCGGAATCGACTGATTCACTTTAATATTGCTGAAACGCACATACGTCGTTTGACCTAAAGAATCTTGCAATACCATCAAGTTCGGCGCTTTATTGGCACCAAAACTAATTGTTAAACTCTGGAATGCCCCATCGTCCTGTTTTGGATATAAGGTGTAATACAGTTTGCTACGATCAGGCTGAGTCACACGATAAGACTGCATAATCTGGTTGGTATTGCCCGACAACAACAATGCAGGTGTGTTGGCAATTTGGTCATCCAGACTTTGACGTACAGCTTGCTGTAAATCAGGATCGTAAATCCACACCACTTTACCTGTGGTCACAATGGTTTGTTTTGCTGGGCTGGTAGTTTCCCAATAAAACTTTCCTGGACGTTCAACTTTCATCGTTCCTTTAAAGGTCTGATTCATATGTTGAGCCGTCAAGCCTTTTTTCTGTGTAGCTTTATTACCGTTGCTGTTTGCAACTTTTGTATTTTGTTCAAAATCTGCGGTGAAACGTTGCAAGCCAGATAACTGTTGAACCAGACTGTTTGTTGCTTGCTGAGCCGATGCCGCGACAGGTGCAGCAAATACCTGACTACTCACAACAGGAGCAAGTGTGATTGCACTTAACGTTGCAGCATAAGCCATTTTTTTTACGAAATTCATAAAAAGAACCTTCTATCAGATTTCTACTGTTATGCCGACATCTTACTGTTTTTGATCATTAAAAAAATGAAGAAAAGCACGGGTTTTGTGTAGTTCGTGTCGCAAAGTTCTGCATTATGTATGAAGTTGCGACCTTTATGTAGAGATTGTAAGGATCAAAAAGCAACTTTTTTACCTATTTTCTTGTTTCAGTCCCCAGCCTAACTGAACTTTAATATTTCCCATAAATCGCCCATAAAAAAACCCGCTAAAAGCGGGTTCTTCTGAACTATTAAAACTTAAGCTTCAACAGTTACATAGCGACGGCCAAATTGACCTTTCACTTCAAATTTTACTACGCCGTCAGCAGTAGCAAATAAAGTATGGTCACGGCCCATACCAACATTTGCACCAGCGTGGAACTCAGTACCACGTTGACGAACGATGATGTTACCAGCAGTTACAGTTTGACCACCGTAAACTTTAACACCCAACATCTTAGGATTCGAATCACGACCGTTCTTCGTCGATCCACCGGCTTTTTTAGTTGCCATGTCTATTTACTCCTCGTGTTAGCCTGCGATACCAGTAATTTTCAACTCGGTAAACCATTGACGGTGACCTTGTTGCTTACGGTAGTGTTTACGACGACGCATTTTGATGATGCGGATTTTGTCGTGACGACCATGGCCAACTACTTCTGCAGTTACTTTTGCGCCAGCTACAACTGGAGCACCGATTTGAATGTTGTCACCGTTAACAACCATTAATACGTCATCAAACGTAATAGTCGCGCCAGTTTCAGCTTTCAATAATTCTACTTTAAGGGTTTCACCCTCAACAACACGGTGCTGTTTACCACCGCTTTGGATTACTGCGTACATAATGTACTCCAACTTGCCCGTGTCGTCGTGCCGATAAAGGGACATATCGATCTTAAGACGAACGCCACTGGGGTTATACAAGGGGACAAATTTTAAGTGAAAATTGCTCAAACAACAAGTTATTTTGCATAAATGCCCACATATTGATAACTTGCTTGGATTTTTAAGTAAAATCAATTAGATTGATGGCGAACTTTTTTGATTGATTCCCGTCAAAATTTGAAATACATTTTTTAAAACAAATTATGACAATAACAAACTGTGTTTTGTACCGTCGTGAGTAAAGTAATGACACTTGGTGGGAACAGCCCTATTTCTGTCTAATTTAAGATCAAAGAGTTCATGATCGTGTTTTAAATAGCGGATTACACAGTCTATATAACAGTTTAGTCATAGATTAATTGCTACACTTGGCAGCATTACCCATCTATACGAGGTTTTTCTTCATATGGTTATCGATTTTAAGCAAGACATTCTCTCCCCTGTTGCGACAGATTTTGCTGCGATGGATCACCTGATCAATGAAGGAATTAGCTCTAAAGTCGGATTGGTCATGTCAGTCAGTAAACATGTTGTTGAAGCTGGCGGCAAACGCATGCGTCCAATTATGTGTTTACTTGCAGCGCGTGCCTGTGGTTTAGCCAATATGCAACAAGCACAGCATCTGGCTGCTGTAATTGAAATGCTACATACCGCAACTTTGGTACATGATGATGTTGTAGATGAATCAAGCCTGCGCCGTGGTCGCCCAACCGCTAACGCGACATGGAATAATCAGACTGCCGTTTTAGTGGGTGATTTCCTGATTGCACGTGCGTTTGATCTATTGGTCGATTTAAATAACATTACCCTACTCAAAGATTTCTCAACAGGTACTTGCGAAATTGCTGAAGGTGAAGTGCTACAACTTCAATCCCAGCATCAACCAGAGACCACTGAAGAAACATATTTAAGAATTATTCACGGCAAAACATCACGTTTGTTCGAACTTGCGACCGAAGGTGCAGCAATTTTGGCAGGTACTGAAGAATACCGTGAACCATTACGCCGCTTCGCAGGTCATTTTGGCAATGCCTTTCAAATCATCGATGATATTCTGGATTACACCTCTGATGCAGAAACATTAGGTAAAAATATCGGTGATGATTTAATGGAAGGTAAACCGACTTTACCGTTAATTGCAGCATTAGCTCATTCAACAGGTGATGATCATGCGATTATTCGTCGCAGTATCGCAACGGGTGGTGTTGAGCAACTGGACAAAGTGATTGAGATTGTTCATCACTCTGGTGGCCTGGAATATTGTCAAAAACGTGCTCAGCAAGAAACAGATGCTGCTTTAGAGGCATTGAAGGCGCTACCAGATAATGGATATCGCCAAGCACTGATCAATTTGACGCTCATGGCTTTACATCGACTACAATAATTTTCTGACTGCTTATGCATTTAACTTTATCTGATCTTTTTTTAAAAATGCAGGAACAGCTTGACCAACCTCAAGCTGTTCTTGACGAAAATCTCCTGATTGAACTGGTCAATCGTATCCGCCCAGAAAACCCAAATGATGCGGATGAAGTCAAACAACGTATTCATGCACTGATCAAAATATTATTACTCACCCCGACTTCAGCAATTCTGCTACAAAACTTTTTACTCAAACTGATCAGCCAGTACAAACAGATCAGTTTATATGCCGATAGCGGCATTCTTTCACTAGATGGTTTCTGGAATCAGCTAGGGCAACGTTTAGGCGCACACTTCCTTCCCTTAGTCGAAGATGGACAACAACTCAAAACCTTAGTGGGTAAAGTCTTCCATCAGGAAAATGATAGTGAATGGCTTGATCTGATCGATGATCAGGACTGGATTAGCTTATTTAATCTACTGGCTGAAAGTCAAAGCAATACCATTGCAAAACAGATTTCCAAAAATGAGCTGATCAAAGCCATTACTGTTTTGTCTTATCGAATTAGTGGAATTGGCTTGTATCCTGAGTTTATTAATGCTCAGCCCGATATTATCGAATATGAATCGCCTTTTCTGGTGCAGAACCGCGATATCATTGAGTTTATTGAAAAATATAAAAAACAGATCGAAGATCAGGATGCAGTTGTGGTTTTACCGCCACCCGATGCATCACAAGCCTTTGTGATGCTGGATCAATGTCGTGAGGTGGTGTTAAAAATACGCCGTGCGACCAAGCGAATTGGGGTCAGTATCAGTTTGACCTATCTCCTGTCCTTACTTGAACAGTCGCTCGATCGAATTGAACTTCTGCTGACCCTATTGGCCAGCAAAACTGAAGCACGCTATACCGCACTTGGCGAATTGATTATCGATTTGACCAAAGCCCACTATGAAGGCAAAAGTGTCCGTCATTTATTAAGCTCAACCAGTGAACTCATTGCCTTACAGGTGACTGAAAATGCCAGTAAAACCGGTGAGCATTATGTAAGTACAGACAAAGCAGGCTTCTTTGGCATGTACAAAGCAGCTGCTGGTGCTGGCGTGATTATCGCCACCATGGCAACGCTTAAAATTTTGACTGCTCGCTTGGTTCTTGCACCTTTAATGCAAGCCTTCCTGTTCAGTATGAATTACTCACTGGGCTTTTTGCTGATTCATGTGTTGCACTTTACGGTTGCTACCAAACAGCCAGCGATGACGGCTGCTGCACTTGCCACCACGGTACAACAACAAAAAGGCAGTAAAACCGCCCAGATTGCTGAGTTGGCGGCATTGATTATTAATATTATCCGAACCCAGTTCATCGCGATCTTGGGTAATATTTCAATTGCGATTCCAACGGCTGCACTGATTACCTTTTTATGGCAATACAATCTGGGTGAGCCGCTACTTAACCATGCCAAATCGGCAAAGCTTTTGCACAGTCTCAACCCCTTCACTTCTTTAGCAGTGCCTCATGCGGCGATTGCAGGTGTATGTCTATTTTTATCAGGTCTGATCGCAGGCTATTTTGATAATCTGGCAGTCTACCGCAAAGTAGGGCCACGCCTACGACAGCACCCACGTCTCAAACGCTGGATGGGGCAAAAACGCTTAGATAAATTTGCCAGCTATATTGAAACTAATTTGGGTGCCTTGGCGGGTAATTTCCTGTTCGGGATCATGCTGGGAAGTATGGGAACAATCGGGTTTATCCTCGGCTTACCTTTGGATATCCGCCATATTGCCTTTGCTTCAGCGAACTTTATTCAGGGTTTGATGACCATTGGCAATCCAGATATCGGTCTGATTATCGTGTCATTCCTCGGCGTCATGTTGATTGGTTTAACCAACTTATTTGTCAGCTTTACCTTAACCATTATTGTTGCGTTACGCGCACGCCGTGTTCGTTTTGCGCAATGGACACCACTGGCTAAATTAGTGTTGACTCACTTCCTGACCCGACCAAGTGATTTTTTCTGGCCGCCGAAGCAACCGGTTGAAGTGGCAGAACAGCCTAAAAACACCTCATCATCTCATTAACTTTGTACAGAAAAGTAAGCAAACTACAAGTCTAACATTTGAACTATTTTTGGATATAATCAAGCCGCCAAAAATAGTTTTAATGGACTGATTTCCTCCAACCTTGATTGCTAAACAAGAGATTATTGCTCAGCTCCAATATCACTGTTTCTTCTGGATGAGATGATGCGGATCTGAACTGGATTTTTTAGTTAAACTTAAGTTTGGTAGAAAGAAGACTGCCCTTTTATGGCCTATTTTTTAAAGATGTAATGTCAGAATTTATGAGTTTTGATATGGTCAAAAAAATAGAGAAAGGACTGTCAAATGCCGAATAACCACTTAAAACCCAAAATGAGATATACATCAAATTTTGTTATGTTTTTTTACTGAACCTTAAAAAAACATCAAAATGAAATTATCATAAAATTTCAAGACTTGACCAAAAGTGTACTCACGAGTACACTTTCCAACACTCAACAACCCTGAATAATGGTTAAGCAAATAATGAGTAGCGCATGCCGTACCTATTGCTTTGTATTGGTTGCTTTTTTTTAGGATTCGGTGCGATTGGACTAATGAATTCCAACGCATCAACTTTAGACCTTTTTAGTGTTCAAGCTTTTTTTGAGCACCGTTCATTTACGCTTAACCATGTGACAATTCTGCTTTCCCGTCTGGGTGGCATGCCTTTTCTATTATTTTTAACGACATTTTTGTGTATTTACCAAATCTGGATTAAAAATTATAGAAATGTGACATTCATCGCTTTAAGTGTGAGCGGCAGTATTGTGATTGGTTGGCTTCTGAAATGGAGCATTGATCGGCCGAGACCAATGGAGTTTTATCACTTGGTTCAAAGTTATGGCGCATCCTTCCCAAGTGCCCATAGCGTTTATGCTGCAACCCTTGCGAGTTTAGCCATGTTGTTATGTCGACAACATAAATATCGCACCAGTGTCATTTTAGTATCTACTTTGTGGTTTATTTTCATGGGGATATCTAGAGTTTATGCGGGGGTTCACTACCCGACCGACGTTCTTGCCGGTTGGGGAATTGGGTTGATTTGGACTGCGTTGCTTTGGTTTGGGCTGTATCAAAGCACTTTCAGCAACAATTTGTTTTTAGATAAAAAATCTAAATTGAGGTGGAATAATGATGTCGGCTAAGCTTTGGGCTCCTGCCCTAACTGCTTGCGCATTAGCAACAAGCATTGCGCTTGTTGGTTGTAGCAAAGATCCTAAAGATGCACAGCAAGCTGCTGCTGCTCAAAAAATGCCACCTCCAGAAGTTGGTGTCATTGTTGCTCAACCACAAAGCGTTGAACAAAATGTCGAACTGTCAGGTCGAACCTCTGCTTATCAAGTTTCAGAAGTTCGTCCGCAAACAGGCGGCGTTATTTTAAAACGATTATTTGCTGAAGGTAGCTACGTTCAGGCTGGTCAAGCACTCTATCAAATTGATGCAAACACCAACCGTGCGACTGCAGACAATGCACGTGCGGCTTTATTACGTCAACAAGCGAATTTAAATGCTTTACGCGTAAAAGAAGGCCGTTATCGTCAACTTGTAGGAACCAATGCGGTTTCTAAACAAGAATATGACGATATCAATGCTCAGGTAAAATTGGCCGAAGCAGATGTAGCAGCGTCTCAGGCAGCATTGAAAAATGCTGAGATTACTTTGGGCTACTCAACTGTTCGCGCACCAATTTCTGGTCAGTCTAGCCGTTCTTCGGTGACACCAGGTGCATTGGTAACTGCAAATCAGGCCGATCCATTGGTAACGATTCAACAGCTTGATCCAATCTATGTTGATATCAATCAATCAAGTGCTGAGTTATTACGTCTTCGTCAACAACTGAGCAAAGGCAGCTTGAATAACAGTAACAATACCCGTGTCAAAATCACGCTTGAAGATGGGTCTGAATACCCTGTAGAAGGCCAGTTGGCATTCTCTGATGCAAGTGTGAATCCAGATACAGGTACTGTGACTTTACGTGCAGTCTTCTCGAATCCAAACCATTTGTTATTACCAGGTATGTATGCAACTGCCAAGATTTCGCAAGGGATTTTGCCAAACGCTTACCTGATTCCACAAGCAGCGGTATCTCGTTTACCAACAGGACAAGCAATTGCAATGGTTGTAAATGCTAAAGGTGCGATTGAAACCCGTCCGATCACAACTGCTGGTGTGAAAGGTCAGGACTGGATTGTGACAAATGGCCTACAGGCTGGTGATAAAGTTGTTGTTGATGGGGTCGCTAAGGTCAAAGAAGGACAGGAAGTGTCTGTAAAACCTTACCAACCCAAAGCAGCTGAAGGTCAAAATGCAGCGCCAAAAGCAGCTGAACAACAAAAGCAAGCCAACTCACCAAAAGCTGAACAAAAAGCAACTTCAGAAGCTTAAGGGGTAGATTGCATGGCTCAATTCTTTATCCATCGCCCAATTTTCGCTTGGGTGATTGCACTGGTCATTATGTTGGCGGGTATTATCACGCTTACAAAAATGCCAGTTGCACAATATCCGACAATTGCCCCCCCCACGGTAACGATCTCTGCGACTTATCCTGGGGCTTCTGCTCAAACTGTTGAAAATACCGTTACCCAGATCATTGAACAACAAATGAATGGTCTTGATGGTTTACGTTACATTTCATCGAACAGTGCGGGTAATGGTCAAGCATCGATTAACTTGAACTTCGAACAAGGTATCGATCCTGATATCGCACAGGTTCAGGTTCAAAATAAACTACAATCTGCAACAGCACTTTTGCCTGAAGATGTACAACGTCAGGGTGTAAAAGTGACCAAGTCTGGTGCCAGCTTCTTACAGGTTATTGCATTCTATTCTCCAGATAACACGCTTTCTGCCTCTGACATTAAAGACTATGTAAACTCAAACATTTCTGAACCGCTTAGCCGTGTTGCAGGTGTGGGTGAACTTCAAGTCTTTGGTGGCTCATATGCGATGCGTATCTGGTTAGATCCAGCAAAACTCACGAGCTTCAAACTGACACCAACCGATGTTGCAACCGCAATTCGTGCACAAAACTCGCAAGTTGCAGTCGGTCAGCTCGGTGGTGCGCCATCAACAGCTGGTCAAGTGCTGAATGCGACAGTGAATGCACAAAGCATGTTGCAAACACCTGAGCAATTCAAAAACATCTTCCTGAAAAATGCATCAGATGGTGCACAGGTTCGTTTAGGTGATGTTGCGCGTGTAGAACTTGGTTCAGATAACTATCAATTTGATTCGAAGTTCAACGGTAGCCCTGCGGGTGGTGTTGCAATCAAACTTGCAACAGGTGCCAACGCACTTGATACCGCAGCAGCTGTTGAAAAACGTTTATCTGAGTTACGTCATAACTATCCAGCTGGTCTAAAAGACAAACTTGCTTATGACACGACACCATTTATTCGTCTGTCAATTGAGAGTGTTGTACATACACTAATTGAAGCAGTGGTCTTGGTATTCATCGTCATGTTCCTGTTCTTGCAGAACTGGCGCGCAACGATTATTCCAACACTGGCTGTACCTGTAGTTGTACTCGGTACATTTGCAGTCATTAATATTTTCGGTTTCTCGATTAACACCTTGACCATGTTCGCCATGGTACTTGCCATCGGTCTTCTGGTGGATGATGCCATCGTTGTGGTCGAGAACGTTGAACGGGTAATGCAAGAAGAACATCTGGAACCTATTCCTGCGACTGAAAAGTCAATGAGTCAGATTTCTGGTGCTCTGGTGGGTATTACCAGTGTATTAACAGCGGTATTCGTACCAATGGCATTCTTTAGTGGTACGACTGGGGTCATTTACCGTCAGTTCTCTATCACGTTGGTTACGGCGATGATCCTTTCCTTGATCGTAGCATTGACCTTTACTCCTGCCCTGTGTGCGACCCTGTTAAAGCAACATGATCCAAACAAAGAAGAAAGCAATAACATTTTTGCGCGTTTCTTCCGTTGGTTTAACCGTAGCTTCGAAAAAGTTGCAGAGAAATACCAAGGTGGTGTCAATCGCATGACACACCACAAGTTATTCTCTGGGGTACTTTATATTGCGGTAATCGCAGCTTTGGTCGGCATCTACAAAATGTTGCCATCTTCATTCTTGCCAGAAGAAGACCAAGGTGTGGTCATGACTTTAGTTCAGTTACCACCGAGCGCAAGCTTGGAACGTACAGATAAAGTCATTGATACCATGACGGGCTACTTCCTGAATAAAGAAAAAGACAGTGTAGATTCAATCTTTACCGTTGCTGGTTTCTCATTCACAGGGGTCGGTCAAAACGCGGGTCTTGCCTTTATTAAGTTAAAAGACTGGAGCGAGCGTACATCGCCTGAATCACAGATCGGTGCCATTATTCAACGTGGTATGGCATTGAACATGATTGTGAAAGATGCATCGTACATCATGCCATTACAGTTACCTGCAATGCCTGAATTGGGTGTCGCGTCTGGTTTCGATATCCAGTTGAAGGATGTAAGCGGTCAAGGTCATGAGAAACTGATTGCTGCACGTAATGCAGTATTAGGTATGGCATCACAAGACAAACGTCTTGCAGGTGTGCGTCCGAATGGTCAAGAAGATACACCACAGTACCAAATCACGATTGATCAAGCACAAGCTGGTGCAATGGGTATCAGCCTTGCAGATATTAACACGACCATGAGCATGGCTTGGGGTGGTTCATATATCAATGACTTCGTTGACCGTGGTCGTGTGAAGAAAGTTTATGTTCAGGGTGAAGCGAATACTCGCATGATGCCTGAAGATTTAAACAAGTGGTATGTACGTAATAACAAAGGTGAAATGGTTCCATTCTCTGGTTTTGCCAAGGGTGAATGGACTTATGGTTCTCCTCGTCTAGAGCGTTATAACGGCGTATCATCTGTGAATATCCAAGGTACACCTGCACCGGGCGTCAGCTCTGGTGATGCAATGATTGCCATGGAAGAAATTATTGGTAAGTTACCGTCAATGGGCTTAACAGGTTTCGACTATGAATGGAGTGGTTTATCTTTAGAAGAACGTGATTCTGGTAGCCAGACAGCGCCATTATTGGTTCTTTCATTATTGATCGTATTCCTGTGTCTTGCTGCATTATATGAAAGCTGGTCAGTACCCGTGTCTGTGTTACTGGTTGTACCATTAGGTATTGTTGGTGCATTTACATTGACTTGGTTAGGTATGATCATTAAAGGAGATCCAAACTTATCCTTTAACATCTACTTCCAGGTTGCGATTGTTGCGGTAATTGGTCTTTCAGCGAAGAACGCCATTCTGATCGTAGAATTCGCCAAAGAATTGCAAGAACAAGGTGAAGACCTGTTTGAAGCAACCTTACATGCGGCGAAAATGCGTTTGCGTCCAATCATCATGACGACCCTTGCTTTTGGTTTTGGTGTATTGCCATTAGCCCTTGCAAGCGGTGCGGGTGCTGGTAGCCAACACTCGGTTGGTTATGGTGTACTGGGTGGTGTAATTTCTTCAACACTTTTAGGTATCTTCTTCATCCCTGTATTCTTCGTGTGGATTCGTAGTATCTTTAAGTACAAACCTAAAACTTTAAATACTCAGGAGCATTGATCGTGATGCAAACTGTATGGTCTATTTCCAGTCGTGGCATTGCAATCTCTGCACTCGCGCTCTCTTTGGCTGCCTGCCAAAGCATGCGCGGGCCAGAGCCTGTTGTAAGCTCAGATGTTCCTGAAAGCTTCGCCTCTTATGGCAATGCTTCTGGAAAATCAATCGCTGAACAAGGTTACAAAGATTTCTTTGCTGACCAGCGCTTACTTCAAGTGATTGATATGGCGCTTGCCAATAACCGTGATTTACGTACTGCTACTTTGAATATCCAAAAAGCTCAGCAGCAATACCAGATCTCGGAAAACAACCAGTTGCCAACTATTGGGGCAAGTGGTAGTGCCGTTCGTCAGGTCACCCCTACCCGTGATCCA
Organism: Acinetobacter sp. YK3; assembly: GCF_001729365.1. Taxonomy (NCBI): domain Bacteria; kingdom Pseudomonadati; phylum Pseudomonadota; class Gammaproteobacteria; order Moraxellales; family Moraxellaceae; genus Acinetobacter; species Acinetobacter sp. YK3. The sequence goes on along the minus strand of NZ_LZPJ01000103.1, from coordinate 10,727 downwards.
AACAACCCGTATTCAACCTATCAGGTTGGCTTAGGTCTGACTTCTTATGAGCTAGACTTCTGGGGTCGTGTACGCAGCCTGAAAGATGCAGCACTAGATAGCTATCTCGCGACACAAAGTTCACGTGATGCAACGCAAATCAGCTTAATTGGTCAAGTTACTCAGGCTTGGTTAACTTACTCATTTGCAAGTGCACAACTTAAACTTGCGGATCAAACGCTAAAAGCGCAACAAGATTCGTTTAACCTGAACAAAAAACGTTTTGATGTCGGTATTGATAGTGAAATTCCTGTGCGTCAGGCACAGATTTCAGTTGAAACAGCGCGTAATGATGTTGCCAACTACAAAACCCAGATTGCTCAGGCACAAAACTTGTTGAACTTACTGGTGGGCCAGCAGGTTCCTCAGAATCTGTTACCGCAACAGCAAGTTGCACGTATCACCAAACAAGGTGTATTAAGCGCTGGTTTACCAAGTGACCTACTGAACAACCGTCCAGATGTCAAAGCATCTGAATACCAGTTAAGTGCTGCGGGTGCGAATATTGGTGCTGCGAAAGCACAACTGTTCCCAACCATTAGCCTCACTGGTTCTGCGGGTTATGCATCGACTGACTTGAGTGATTTATTCAAATCAGCCAATGGTCTCTGGTCAATTGGCCCAAGTCTGAATATTCCAATCTTCGACTGGGGTACACGTAAGGCCAATATCAAAATCTCTGAAACAGATCAGAAAATTGCATTGTCTAACTATGAAAAGTCAGTACAATCAGCTTTCCGTGAAGTGAATGATGCATTGGCTACACGTGCTAACATTGGTGATCGTTTAACCGCTCAACGCCGTTTGGTTGATGCAACCAATACGACCTATAAACTTTCAAATGCCCGCTTCCGTGCTGGTATTGATAGTTACCTGACTGTGTTAGATGCTCAGCGTTCTGCTTACTCAGCGGAACAAGGTTTGTTGTTATTACAACAAGCTGACCTGAACAATCAGGTTGAACTTTACAAAACGCTTGGTGGCGGCTTAAAAGCATCGACCAGCGAGACTGTAACGCACCAACCTTCAAGCTCAGAACAGCACTACGCAAAATAATTTGATTTTGCAATAAAAAAGCTCACTTCTGTGAGCTTTTTTATTGCAACAATTGCGAATATTTCTTATCTTCAAAGACTGAAATATTGATGATTTAGAAAAATACTATGTTACTGAGCAGTTTAGAATCTGTACCTGGCCATGAAATTTTACGTCAACTTGATGTGGTTTATGGCAGCACCGTCCGCAGTAAGCATGTCGGACGTGATCTGATGGCAGGTTTAAAAAATATCGTCGGTGGTGAACTGACAGGCTATACCGAACTATTAGAAGAATCACGCCAAGAAGCGACCCAACGTATGATTGATAAAGCACAAGCTTTAGGTGCCAATGCCATTGTCGGAATTCGTTTCTCGACATCGAATATTGCCCAAGGCGCATCTGAGTTATTTGTTTATGGAACGGCGGTCGTGGTTCAGCCTGTTGCACCTAAACTCCCAGATCCATTCGGTGCATAGGCAATCGTATGGAAGGATTAATTTTTCAGATTGTTCTTTTTCTGATTCTCTTTGCTGTGGGTTGGGGCTTTGGTCGCCATATCGAGCAAAAACACTTACGTGAACTGGATGAGAAAGAACGACAGTTCGCCCATATTCGGATTGATACCAATCGCTTTGTACAAACCAACGCCCCCGGACAAATGATCAGCAGTAATGTGGTGATCTCTCACGATTATTTTAAATATGTACTGGCATCCATTCGAAACTTCTTTGGGGGTCGTCTGGTCAGCTATGAAAGCGTCGTTGAGCGCGCACGCCGTGAAGCGGTAATCCGACTCAAGCAAGAAGCACATGCCATGGGTGCCAAACAAATTATGGGGGTTCGCCTCAGTACCACAGAATTAGGGATGCAAGGTGGCATGGTTGAAGTGTTTGCTTATGGAACAGCAATCATAGAATAAACCATTCCATTAGCTCATCCTCAAGCAGCATTAGACAGTAACCAACGCAATAAAAAAAATGCCTCGACTTATGAGGCATTTTTATAGCTTAGATTTTTAAAGTTAATGAAATAAAACGATCGCCTTTTGTAAGGTAAACCAGATGCCTGCCAGCAAAGGTAGACCAACAACCAGCCAAGCCAGTACCACAGTAATTGTCTTGGAAGGTGCATGCGCTATATCATGATTCAGGCTTAAATCTTGCGGTAGTTTCTCATGTGCTAAAGCCTTCTCAGCAGCCAATTCAGCCTCTGTCATGTATTTATCTTCATCAACTGGTTTGACCATTAAATTAAGTACAAATCCAATCGCTAGCATAGCCGCCAAAATATACATCGTCGTGTCATAAGATTGCGCTTGAGCCACGCCATGCGCCAGTTGATAATCTCGAATATTAGTAATCAGTAAGGTTCCCAATACACCAGCCACAGACCACGCTGTTAGCAAACGCCCATGAATTGCCCCGACCATTTGTGTACCAAAAATATCCGCCAGATAAGCAGGAACTGTGGCAAATCCTCCGCCATACATTGACAGAATGACGCAGAAAGCTAAAACAAATAAAGGTAGATTTTCCGCATGAGCCAGTTGTGGAATCGAAACATATAATAAGAAACCTAAGGCTAGAAAAATGAAATAGGTATTTTTACGACCAATAAAATCCGATGCAGATGCCCAGAAGAAACGCCCACCAATATTAAACAATGACAGTAAACCAGTGAAACCCGCGGCAAAGGTCGCAATCTGCATTTTTTGTTCTGTATTTAATTCATTGATACCGATCTCTAAACCGATCAGACGTCCACCAAATACTTCCTGCAACAACGGAGAAGCCATCGCTAAAATACCAATACCCGCCGAAACATTTAAGCATAGGACGCCCCAAATCAGCCAAAACTGCTTGGTTTTCCATGCCTTATTTAAATGTACATGACGACTGGTGACCAGAGCATTCGCTTGGGTTGCTGCTGGCTGCCAACCACTCGGTTTCCAGTTTGAAGGCGGAATCCGATAACCGAATGCGCCTCCCATCATAAAAACAAAATAAACAGCAGCCAATACCAGAAAGGTTTGCCATACCCCCACAGAAATATCGGTCGCGAAGGACTTCATCAACTGATCCGCGAGCGGCGCACCAATCATGGCACCGCCACCAAATCCCATAATGGCAAGACCTGTTGCTAAACCTCGACGATCTGGAAACCACTTAATCAGGGTAGATACAGGTGAAATATAACCCAGCCCAAGCCCGATCCCTCCTATTCCACCGCCCAGCCACAATAGCCACAACTGATGCGTATATACACCTAGCGCAGCCAAGATCAAGCCACCCGCCCAACAAAATGCTGCAACCACACCCGCCTTACGCGGTCCTGCATGTTCAAGCCAGCCACCAAACAAAAATGCGGATGAACCTAAAAATACAAAAAATAAGGTGTACATGATGCTTAGCGTAGACACGCTCCAATCACAGGTCGTGGTGAACAGTTGTTCAAGCAAACCTATATTTTTACATTCAATCGGCGCATCTATTCCCAGAGCTTTGGACAAGGGTAACCAGAATACGGAAAAACCATATGCCATACCAATACTGAGATGAATTGCCAGTGCGGCAGGAGGAAGAAGCCAACGATTATAGCCCGCGTGGGCAATCGTCCGCTCCTTGGCCAAAAGTGAAAGTTGTCGTTCCATGTACAGTCTCCATGCCTTCACGGTTAAAGAGAGGCAAGCTTTTTTTCGTTTTCGTTCCGGCAGCGGTTAAAGCTTATTCTTAAGCTCTGTACGATGTCGTTATGTTTGAGTAAAGATCAACCTACCGATTGTGCATAACATCTATGACTTTGATCAAACAGCTTTTACCAATAAAAAATAAAGAAATAATTTAATAATTTTAAAAAATCCTGTGTCATGCACAGGATTTTTTGCTCTACTCTGCAAAAATTGCTTGCCAATAGTGATAAGTTTTTTCTTCGCCATTTTCTAGCTTAAATTCATACGACATCTGACGCGTTTCAGCAATTTCAAATTCAACAGGATGTTTGAATAAACCGCCCGCATAAGCAAAGCTATGATATTCGCCATTTTCACCACAGACATCCTCGCCCACTGGCATACGCTCAATCAAAGCTGCATCAATATCCTGCCCGATAAAGGATTCATCAAGTTTGCTGGCATCCGTCACAATGATTTTGGTTTTAATCCCTGAATCTAAAAAATCCTGCATCACCTCAGCCGAATTAAGATTCCATATCGGCTCAACCACTTCAATACCTAAAGGATGCAAACGATCTTCACGATATTGCCGTACATCGCTTAAGTAAATATCGCCAAAGATAAAATGTTCAACTCCTTGTCCTTTAAAGTGATTGGCAGCATCCAGCATGCGTTGTTCATATACAGGAAGGTTCTTTGGTAAAAACACAGGATAGAGCGGAATACCAATACTCTCCGCCTGCTTTTCTAGCAGCCGATGTGGAATCGCATGCATCGAAGATAACTCGGTTTCTTCATTCACAGTGGTCAATAAGGCGATGACCTCAAACTCATTTTGCTGTAAGACCTTATACAAGGCCAAAGAAGAGTCTTTACCACCGCTCCAGTTAAAAACAGCTTTTTTACGGCAATCTTCTGTCATTTCACTCTACCTTTCCCGTCTAACAGTCAGACCCGATTTTTCATTATTTCAGGCAACTACATAATACTTGTGACATATAAAAGCAACAATAAAGTTAAGCCGGCAAACACCCACATCACATGAGGCAAAATTTTTGGTTTCTTTTTAATCATAATTGGCAAGGCAACCAGACTAGCTAAAAAGCTGATCGGTGCAGTTAACATAAAAATGAAGATTGCGGCATAGCCACTTTTCCCTTCAAAATCCGTCATATTAAATGTGAATAACCAGCTTAATCCTCCCCCCATAACAATGCTGGCTGGTAACGCAAGTACCACATAGCCAACAATAGAGGCAATGGATACTCGAGAACCAGATACTGAATCGGACAAATTTTGGCTATCCTGCATTGCAGTTCCCTTTTAAAGCAGCCATTTCCACACTCATTTCACTTTCATTTTGCGAATCATTTTATAGAGCAAGCTTGGCGATAAACGGGAAACCAGCACGCCCAGTTGTTCTTTCTTCCCACCAACCACAATGTACTGATCCCCAGCCATCAGGGATTCCACTACACGCTCGGCAAATACATCGGCATCGAGACCATTTTCAATTGCTTCATCTTGATGTCCTTGTGGCTTGCCTTCGCCATTTAATGCATTGAATGAGACGTTGGTTTTTACAAAACCCGGAAAGACTACTGAAACTTCCACACCGTCATTCGATACTTCAGCACGCAAGCTATTGGCCCACATGTGAATAGCTGCTTTGGCTGCTGAATAAGTCGCGCGATATTGAGTACCGAGTAAGCCTGCAACACTGGATACAAACACCACACGGCCTGATTTTTGTTTCAGGAAAGTCGGCAATACCGTCTTGGTAAAGAACACTTGCGAAAAGTAATCAACTTCCATAATGGCGCGTTCAGTATGCATAGTCGTGTCCTGAATCAAGGCACGTTGACTCAACCCTGCATTATTGATCAGCCAGTCAATTCGCCCTTTACTTGCCAGAACCTGTTCATGCGCATGGCGAACCTGAGCTTCATCGGTAATATCAGCAGCAATTGAAAGATGCTGTTCTGGCTTGAGTAAACCCACGCGTACCGCTTCCAGCTCATCGTAACGGCGTGAAGTCAAAACGACCTGTGCACCTTGTAGTGCACATTCACGTGCCAGTGCTTTACCTAAACCCGAAGAAGCACCCGTAATCCAGACCACTTTATTTTCAAGATTTTTCAGTTTTGCCATTTTTATATCCTGCCTATGCTGAATGGCGCATAAATTTGAGGAAGTAATCCACATACGTTGCAGCCAGTTGCTGATCAATCTGGGTACTTAATTTTTCCAAACGTTTATATCCCAGATGCGTGGTCATATTGATCACGCCATTTAAGGTTTTATCGACCACAAAATTGAACTTTAAACATTTTTTCGGTTCACGAATCAAGTGATCCACACCCGTATCAATTACTTCGGTGAGTAATTTAAGCGAATTTGAAATTTCATTGTGATCGCCATTTGCCAGTTTCTGGCTAGATGCCTTGACCTGCTCTGCCAACGGTTGCTTGACAGGATAAGTCATATAAATGGTTTCATCTTCGATCTGTAAGGTTTTTGAAAGATATTCAACCAGAGGAATTAAACGATCATTGCCAAAAAATGAAATCGACCACGGCATATATTTACGAATCGCTTCCAGAATTTGCTGAATCACTTTTTCGGATTCACCTGTTTGCGAATATTGTTTATTTTCTTGTAATAGAACGATAAAAACCTGTTCAACGACTTCACAAGCCATTTCGGATAAGACACTCCCTAAAGCGCTAGCCTGACTTTCTTTATTTCCTTGTAATAATTGCGTTCGAATATGCGCAAACCTTGCGTAAGTGTCCGCATGAATATTTAAAAAAACGGCGGTGTTCATTCTAATAACCCTAATTGTTAGATTCCATAAAAAAGAGCTTGTTAAACAAGCCCTTTTATCAAATCTATTTTTCTATCATTTTTGGCGTTGTACCCGCCGAATTTATCACACTCTATTCTGTATCAACATGCATAAATGCTAAAAAATGGTTCACACAATCAGTTGCAGCATTGCTATCAACCTGATTGCTCATTTTTTCCAGACGTTTATAACTAAGATGGGCGGTCATATTAATCACGCCGTTCAGGGTTTTATCCACCACCATATTAAAGTTGAGGCATTTTTTCGGTTCTCGGATCAAATTGGTCACACCCAAATCGACAATCTGGATCAGAGTCTGGAAGACATCCACCATGTCGCTGATTTCATTATTCTTGAGTCTTGTCACCAAAGCATGTGCCTGTTGTACCAAATGCCGATCGATCGGATAAGACACATAGACCTGCTCGTCATGATACTTGATCATATTGGAAAAATAATTAGCAAAGGGACATAAGCGTTCATTGCCAAATAAAGCAATCGACCAAGGCATATATTTACGTACAGCACCAATGATTTGCTGGATGACTTTTTCAGATTCAGCCGTATACTTTTGCGTGATTTGGGTTGGCTGGCGATTCTGGATGAGTAAGACTGAAAAAACTTGCTCAACAATATCACAGGCAATTTCAGACAGGACTTCACCCAGCATTCGTGCCTGACTTTCCGTTGTCCCCGCATTCAGTTGCTGGCGAATCGTTTCAAACTGTCCATGCGTAACTTCATTAATCTTCAATAGAATTGAATAACTCATGACCATCATCCCTTTTTAGTTTTCGCATTTTTATATTGTTGTTTTATGCAGCAATATCTTTTAGTTATGTGATGCATTACACATAAATTTAATCTTATTTGTGTAAAAATCCAACACCTTTCATCGGTTTTATGAGAAAAAATCAAAGCTTATAAGTGCCTTATCCGGATTCAGCCCATCTTGAATCAATTAGTGGCATCATCGGTAAAAAAGCCGAATACCTCCTCACATAACAACTGGAATAAACCGTAATTGATACATTATTTGAGCGGCTTTACTGAATCAGCGATGGCATGTTGAAAGACCTACAGAAGCGAGGATTTTTTGCTACAATAGATGCAATTTTTTATTCAATTTTAATCTTCTGTACTATGACTGACGCTCAATCTGCTCAAAATATTGCAACCACTTACGATCCAACCGAGATCGAAAAGAAGTGGTATCAAATCTGGGAACAACAAGGTTACTTCAAGCCATCAGGTCAAGGTGAATCATTCTGTATCATGATTCCGCCGCCGAACGTCACGGGTAGCTTGCACATGGGTCATGGCTTTAACAATGCCATCATGGATGCCCTCACCCGCTACAACCGTATGATGGGTAAAAATACCCTATGGCAACCTGGTACTGACCACGCAGGTATTGCAACACAGATGGTGGTAGAACGTCAGTTGGGTGCGCAAAACATCAGCCGTCATGACTTGGGCCGTGAAAAGTTCATCGAAAAAATCTGGGAATGGAAAGAACAATCAGGCGGTACCATTACGCGTCAGATCCGTCGTCTAGGCTCGTCTGTAGACTGGTCACGCGAACGTTTCACAATGGACGAAGGTTTATCGAATGCGGTGAAAGAAGTTTTCGTAAAACTGCATGAAGATGGCTTAATCTACCGTGGTAAACGTCTGGTTAACTGGGACCCGAAACTACAAACTGCGCTGTCTGACCTCGAAGTTGAGTCTGATAAAGAAGAAGTAGGTTCGTTGTGGCACTTCAAATATTTCTTTGAAGACAAATCACTCCGTACCCACGATGGTAAAGATCACATTGTTGTGGCAACCACACGTCCTGAAACATTATTGGGTGATACTGCCGTTGCAGTTGCATTGGATGATGAACGTTATTCACATCTTGTTGGTCAGAACATTATCCTGCCAATTACAGGCCGTGCCGTTCCAATCGTTAAAGATGAATATGTTGATAAAGAATTTGGTACGGGCTGTGTAAAAATCACGCCTGCACACGACTTCAATGACTATGAAGTGGGTAAGCGTTGTGAATTGCCAATCATCAATATCTTCAATAAAAATGCAGAAGTTTTGGCTGAGTTTGAATACATTGCCAAAGCAGGCGAACAGATTTCTAAAACGATTGCTGCACCAGCAGACTATATCGGTTTAGAACGTTTTGAAGCGCGTAAGAAACTGGTTGAACAAGCAGAAGCTGAAGGCTGGTTAGACCAGATCCAACCTTATACCTTGAAACCACCTCGCGGTGACCGTTCTGGTGTGATCATTGAGCCATTATTAACTGACCAATGGTATGTGAAAATTGCGCCATTGGCAGAGCCTGCAATCGAAGCCGTAAAAGATGGGCGTATCAAGTTCGTTCCAGAGCAATACAGCAACATGTACATGGCATGGATGAATAACATTCAGGACTGGTGTATTTCACGTCAGTTGTGGTGGGGTCACCGTATTCCAGCTTGGTACGATGCTGAAGGCAATGTATATGTAGGTCGTGACGAAGCTGAAGTTCGTGCCAAAAATAACATCCCAGCGGATACTGCACTGAACCAAGATGAAGATGTATTGGATACGTGGTTCTCATCTGCGCTCTGGACATTCTCAACCTTAGGTTGGACGGGTGATGCAGAGAAAGATGCTGCCAATGATTTCCTCAAAACCTTCCACCCGACTGATGTGTTGGTAACGGGTTTTGACATCATCTTCTTCTGGGTTGCGCGTATGATCATGATGACCCTGCACTTCATGAAAAATGAAGATGGTTCATCACAGATTCCATTCAAGACTGTTTACGTTCACGGCTTGGTACGTGATGGTGAAGGTCAGAAGATGTCTAAGTCTAAGGGTAACGTGCTTGACCCACTCGACCTGATTGACGGTATCGATCTTGAAAGCCTTGTTGCAAAACGTACTACAGGTTTGATGAACCCGAAACAAGCAGCGAAGATTGAGAAATCAACGCGTAAAGAATTCCCGGAAGGTATTCAAGCTTACGGTACAGATGCGGTTCGTTTTACCTTCTGTGCGCTTGCTAACACGGGTCGTGACATCAAGTTCGATATGAAGCGTGTTGAAGGTTACCGTAACTTCTGTAACAAGATCTGGAACGCGACCCGTTTCGTGTTGATGAATGTTGAAGGACAAACTGTTGGTCAAGAAGCACGTCCTGATCTATGGGAGCTTCCTGAACAATGGATCATGAGCCGTCTGCAAAAAGCAGAAGCTGCGGTTCATCAAGCATTCGCCACTTATCGTTTAGACCTTGCTGCGCAAGCGATCTATGACTTTATCTGGAATGAATACTGTGACTGGTACGTTGAGTTAACCAAACCAGTTCTGAACGATGCCAATGTATCAGAAGAGCGTAAAGCCGAAGTTCGCCGTGTATTACTTGCGGTGATGGAAGCGTCTTTACGTTTGGCACATCCATTGATGCCGTATTTGACGGAAGAAATCTGGCAAACGCTTGCGCCGATGTTAGGCAAAGGCGGTGCAACGATTATGACTGCGCAATATCCTGTTCCTGATCAAGCAAAAGTGAATGATCAAGCTGAAGCAGATATGCAGTGGTTACAAGGTCTGATTGGTGCGGTACGTAATATCCGTGGTGAAATGGGCTTAGGTAATGCGCGTTTATTACCTGTATTGCTGCAAAACACTTCTGATGCTGAACGTGAGCAAATCACGCGTATCGAAGCATTGTTTAAAGCATTGGCAAAAGTTGAAAGTATTACTTTCTTGGCACAAGGCGAAGAACCACCGCTTTCTTCTTCAAGTGTTGTAGGCCATGCCTCTGTATTTGTACCAATGAAGGGCTTGATTGATCCTAAAGCTGAATTGAGTCGTTTGCAGAAAGACTTGGATAAAGTTCAAAAGCAACATGATCAAATTGCCAATAAACTTTCAAACGAAGGTTTCGTAGCGAAAGCACCAGCAGCGGTTGTTGAAGGTGAAAAAGTGAAATTGGCTGAGTTTGCTGATCAGTTAGCGAAAATTAAGCAAAGTATGGAGCAAATTGCTGCTCTGTAAAGTATTGTAATCTTAAAATTAATATGTAGTATAAAGGGCTGATTATTCAGCCCTTTATACTTTCAACTTAAAATACTAATTTAAATA